>NZ_JBFRGR010000017.1:0-148239 GCF_052115445.1 Paenibacillus sp. 2RAB27 | reverse complement strand
GAGCAACTGGAGGTACAGGAGCAACAGGAGCAGCAGGAGCAACTGGAGGTACAGGAGCAACAGGAGCAGCAGGAGCGACTGGAGGTACAGGAGCAGCAGGAGCAACCGGAGCAGCAGGAGCAACTGGAGCAGCAGGAGCAACAGGAGCAACCGGAGCAGCAGGAGCAACTGGAGGTACAGGAGCAACTGGTGCAACAGGACCTACTGGGCCGACTGGAGCAACTGGAGGAACAGGAGCAACTGGAGCAACAGGAGCAACAGGACCGACTGGAGCAACTGGAGCAAGGGGAGCAACCGGAGCGACTGGAGCAGTTGGTGCAACCGGAGCGACACCAACCAACTTTACAAAAGTTCTTAATTTTGGTGGAAATAATGAAGGATTTCAACGTTTAGCAGGGTCGCCTGGAGCACTTTCCAATATGATACCTTATGTCGATGCTGCGAATGGAAGCGTAGTTGCTTTTTCAGGAGCAATAAATGTAAACAACTTACCTGCTGATACGTATCTATTCCAAGTATGTTTTGATGTTATTGATACTGCAGCAGCACCGTTAGCAGCTAACATCATATCTACAATTACTCTTACAACTACGGCTTCCCTTACTGGAACCATAGTTTTCTCAATTAGACCAACAGATGTAGGAGCGCAGCCCGTGCGTGTTTCCAATGGTGCTGCCTATACAGTCACACCAAATGCCACAGTAACATGGACCAGTAATATAGCTGRTAACCCTGTCATAAGAAATGATGCAATTTCAGTATTCCTAAATATGAACGTTACACAAAATGCCGTTTATTCTGTGTATATTTCATCTGCTGTTTAAATAGAGAAGGATCGTCTTAGGCGGTCTGGTTCGGGTCTTACTACTCAAGGTTAACAACGTAATAAAGGTTATCTGTGTAGATTACCTTGCGTTGTTGACCATGAGTAATTTTTATGGCGGAAACATGCGAAAATTACTCTCATCCCAATCTCATTTCCAAACCCCACAGTTAATCGAATAGTTGCCCAAAAGGGGCAGATTTGAGATAATGCTCATAGTGAAATTAGATGAATGGGAGTGACATCCGTGGACAAGCAGCAACAAACGAAACAAACTTTAGCCTTTATTGGTTCTTACGCCGATGCGAAGAATCCGGGGGTTTATACGGCACTATTTGATGCAGAAACAGGTAGCTTAGCGCTTACCCATAACGTAACGGGTCTCCAAAATCCAACCTTTCTAGCTGTCGATGCGGCAAATTGGCGATTATACGCACTTGGTGAAGGTGTTGGTGCGGAAGGTCAGAAATGTGGAGCAGCTAGTGCCTACATCATCCAGCCAGAAACGGGTGAATTAACGCTACTTAATCAGGAAAACACGCTGCCTGCGACAACATGCCACATCCAGCTAGACAACTTGAATCAAGTCGTAATGGTTACGAGCTATCATGGTGGCATGGTTGGCTTATCTCCAATAATAGCCAATGGCCAACTTGGGACTTCCGCGGACATTCAACAGCATCATGGTGCGAGCCTACTTCCCGTACAGGATCAGCCGCGAGCACATTCCGTTTTCGTTGATCGTGCGAATCGTTTCATAGGTGCATGTGATTTAGGTCTTGATAAAATTATCCTGTACAAACTCGATCTCGCCGCTAAGCGTCTCATTCCACATGGCGAAGTGTCCGTCACGCCTGGGTCGGGGCCGCGCCATTTTGCCTTTCACCCATCCTACAAGTGCGGGTATGTGATTAATGAGCTCGGTTCCACGATTACAGCATTCAGCTATGATGAGGAACACGGTAAACTAACAGAAATCCAAACGATTTCAACCTTACCAGCTTCCTACGATGGCGAAAATGGGTGCGCAGACATCCACGTCTCACCTGACGGACGCTACCTTTATGGTTCCAATCGTGGACACGATAGCATCGTAGTTTATACCATTGACAAGCAAACAGGAAAACTCTCATTCGTGGAACATGCACCAACCCTAGGGAAGCACCCACGAAATTTTGGGATTTCGCCTGATGGGCGTTTTGTTCTAGTCGCGAATAAAGATTCTGATAATATCGTTAGCTTTGCGCGCGATGAGACGACTGGAAAACTAGTCCCAACGGGCAGTGTACTTGAGATGTCTCAGCCTGTATGCATCAAGTTCCTTTCGGTACAATGACACCTTTTACAGAGAGAGTTCTCGAAATCATTCGATCCATTCCCGAAGGAAAAGTGATGACGTATGGCCAAATTGCGCGGCAAGCCGGAAGTCCAAGAGCAGCTCGGCAAGTTGTGCGAATTCTGCATGCTATGAGCAAAAAGTTCCGTCTTCCCTGGCACAGAGTCCTCAATGTTCGTGGAGAAATCGCGATCCAAGATGATGAGGGTGCGCAACTGCAGCGGTTTTTKCTAGAATCTGAAGGCGTCCATGTTTCGGAAGTTCAAACGGTTTCTCTAGCAGATTATCAACTTCAACTTGTTGAGGAATGAGTAGAGTTATTTGACCCATGGCAATTAAGGCTTAATCCAAGAATACTTATGTAAAATAATGTTAAAATTGTAGTGATGCACACGCCGTTTTCTTCATGGTTTCTGAGGAGATATTCCTTTCAGAGATCGTGATGAGAGCGGCTTTTTGTTTTTGTCAGCAAATGGAGGGGCATTACGCGAGTGATTACAACGATAAGCGAGGAAAATTCTGGATGCCCCCAGTAAGCGTTGAGTATGTACTAAGCGTAGTTAGGAGAGCCGCTTCTTCCCTTTTGGGGAGGGAGGGGCTCTTTTTCGCCCAAAAATCTGAAAACAGCGCGGAAAGAGTTACAAAGTTTCCAAGCCGAGAATAGACTACTGTAATACAAGGCCATACGGACAGGAGGCATGTTATGAGTGACAGAACCCTTTATCTATTCGATGGCATCAATAAGACCTCTGTAAAACTGATTGTTGAGCAAATTATCAAAATTAATCAATGGGATGACGACAAAGATAAGAAGGAAAAAGATTATAAACGCCTGCCGATCGACCTGATCATTAATAGTAACGGTGGCAGTGTATACGATGGCTTTGGTCTTATTAATGTAATTGAGAACAGTAAAACACCCGTTCACACGTATGTATACGGACTAGCGGCAAGTATGAGTTTGCTGATCGCAGTTAGCGGGCACAAAAGGCATGCAGGACGACTGAGTACTTTCATGTATCACTCTGTTTCCACACATATTGATGGTCATTTGGAGCATTTGAAGAATCGCGTGGATGAAACGCAGCGGCTGCAGAACATCTATGATGAATGTATTTTGTCCAAAACGAGTCTGCAAGCTGAGGAGCTGGCTCGTGTGAAGGAGCATCAACGGAACTGGTACATGAGTCCAGAAGAGGCGTTAGCCTATGGCATCATTGATACGATCGTTTAGGCAAAGTGGGAGAGAAGCCCAAGGGATTTCTTTTTTTAAATCTAGTATTTTGTATGTTTCACATAGCAAATTGGCTATATTTCTAGATAAACGCTCCCGTCCTAAATGGGCGGAGCAGCCGTTTATTGTGTTTGTTTTTTCTGGGCATTTGGTGTTTAATTGAGAGAAAGAGACATGGGGCGGCAACAACTGCTTCGAATGCAAAGGAGAACCCTACTGTGTACAAAATAGTATTTTTTGATATTGATGGCACGTTAATTAATGAGGACAAGCAGGTGCCAGAAAGCACCGTTAAGGCGATTCACGATCTGAAAAAGAGCGGGATCGAACCTGTTATTGCAACAGGACGAGCACCTTATTTCATTAAGCCACTGGCGGAGTTACTTGGCATTGATTCCTATGTGTGCTTGAATGGCGGATATGCCGTCTACAAAGGTGAGCCTCTTTACCACCGCGTAATCGCTAAGAGCGCGATTGAAGCTCTCGTTGAGCTAGCTGCTACGCATCAGCATTCGCTCGTATTCGAGGGCCAGCATGCATTTGCAACGGATGCGCAGGATCACCCATTTGTACATAGCTCTGTATCCTCGTTAAAAGTTGATTTGCCAAGTTATGATCCGCATTTCTGGAAATCGAACGATATTTATCAAATTTTCCTGCACTGTGAAGCCAAAGATGAACATTTGTACGAGGGACTGCTTTCAGAGTTTAAGCTCATTCGTTGGCACGAACATGCGATGGATGTGTTGCCTGCTGGTGGTTCCAAGGCCCAAGGTATAGCGGCGATGCTAGAGTTGGTCGGCTTGAAGCCGGAAGATGCGGTGGCTTTTGGTGACGGTTTGAATGATATGGAGATGCTTTCCTATGTTGGATTCGGTATTGCAATGGGCAATTCGCATAAGGATTTATTGCCATACGCTGATCATGTTACTACACATGTGGATGAAGAAGGCGTACGAAACGGTCTTATCACAGCAGGACTACTTTAAGATATGTTAAGACAGAACGCTAATAAATAGGGTGAATAGGATGAAAATTGCTTTTTTTGATTCAGGTCTAGGTGGAATCACAGTTCTGAACGAAGCCATGAAGCGAATGCCTCAGGAAGATTTTGTTTATTTTGCCGATACCGCGCATGTTCCCTATGGTATGAAATCGAAAGATGAGGTTCTAACCTTCGTCAAGCAATCCGTTGATACCATTATTCAAGAAGAAGTTAAGGCGCTTGTCATCGCCTGTAATACAGCAACAAGTATCGCGATCACAGAATTGCGGAGAATCCACCAGATCCCCATCATTGGGATGGAGCCAGCAGTGAAGCCAGCCGTAGAGATGAATCGTTCATCAGGCAAAAGAGTGCTCGTATTCGCCACAAAGCTTACTCTTCAGGAAGCGAAATACAGAGAACTCGTATCCCGCATCGATGATATGGGAATGGTAGATTCCGTACCGCTTCCGGAGTTGGTCCAATTTTGTGAAAATCTCTTGATGGATGGTCCGCAGATCGTGGATTATTTTAAGACCAAATTAGCTCCATTTGATCTAAGTGCGTTTGGAACGGTTGTACTCGGTTGTACACATTATCCTTTTTATCGTGAGGTTTTGAGTCAAATCCTACCGAACCACATTCAAATTGTAGATGGAAGTAAGKGGACTGTGAATCACTTAATGCAAGTGTTGCAGGACAGCGACCAACTGCAAGGTACGGGGAATGGACATGTGAAATGGATGTGTTCCAGTTTAGATGACGCCTACCTAGAGAAGATGGAAAAGGCGCTTGCCTTCCTTCAAACGGGTAAATAAAAAGAAGCAGTTCATAACTAGAATTTCTAGTTACGAACTGCTTTTCTTAATAGGAGCTATATGCGAATCTCTAGAAGCTCGTAGCTTATAATGCCCATGGGGGCATTCACACTAATGACATCGCCTACCGACTTATTCATGAGGGAGATGCCAAGCGGACTTTCATACGAAATTTTATTTTCGTTGACATTGGCTTCTTGCGAACCTACAATTTTGTACTCGATTTTTTCGGCGAATTCCACGTCATTTAATACAACAGTAGAACCGACTTGTACTTTGGAAGTACCAGTATTCTTCACGACTTTTGCTTTTTTGAGCATCCGTTCAATCGTAAGAACACGTGTTTCCATGAATGACTGGTCGTTCTTGGCAGAATGATATTCGCTATTTTCCTTGAGGTCACCGTAGGAGATAGCCAATTTGATACGTTCTGCTAATTCCTTACGCTTCACTGTTTTCAGATCTTCAAGTTCAAGCTCTAAACTGCGTAAACCCTCAGGGGTMAAAATGATTTCATCATTGGACAAAAGTAAAGCACCTCGTTTCATTCGATATTAGCTATACTACTAAAGTCTATGAGACAAGTAAAGCAATCGGCATAAGGTATTATTTGTGTTGATCTCAATTAGGACGATTTATGCTGCATGGATTTACGAATGGTAGACCCAAATATTTTAAGCATCGTTTGTCTCGGGAGGATCCTTGCAAGTAATGCAGTGAAAGTATTATTAGCTCCATCAAGGACGAAAGATGACCTCTTGCCAAGTGCTTTCATTGCCGTATCGACGACTTGTTCAGGAGTCCGCTTGCTCTTCGTTTCAACTTCCTTGGCGGTATCGAAGAACTTCGTATCTGTAGGACCTGGACACAAGGCTAGAAGCTGGATACCCTTGTGACGATATTCTTCCCATAAGGATTCGGTAAAAGAAAGGACGAAAGCTTTGGTTGCACTGTACACGGAACAATAGGGGAACKGGAAGAACGCTAATAAGGAGGCTACATTGATGATGGCGCCTTCGCCTTTTTGAACCATGGCAGGCAAATAGAGATGGGTTAACTCCATAACAGCGGTAATGTTTAATGTGATCTGCTGATGATATTTGTCCGCGGTATGAGCTAGAAACTCGCCGCTTAAACCAAAGCCAGCATTGTTGATGAGCATGCCGACATGCCGACCAAGCTGCTCCGTTTGCTTGAAAACTTCGGCCGCTGCATTYGCGCTTGTTAAGTCAATCTCGATCACGTCTACTTGAATCGCGTATTTACGGGACAACTCGTTAGCTAGCTCATCTAATTTGGCTTTGGACCGCGCAACTAGAATGAGCGGATGTCCTTTGGCAGCCAATTTACGTGCAAAAGCTTCACCTATTCCCGAGGATGCACCTGTAATTAAAGCAGTAGCTGGCATATGATATTTCCTCCCGCAATTTTATAATATACCCAAATAAAGGTGAGAATACCTTTTAATTGATAGACAACGAATTCTTCAGCTACTATACTAACATAACGTGGCAGTGATTTCTGCGCAATTTGTCGAAATGTTATCGCAATTTTTTTTGCGCAGAATTGTAATGTCCAGCATACAAAATGAGAAAGTGTGACAACTTCATGAGAATAAACAGAAGAGTTATTTACATCACTTTTATAATTGTTATCTTGTTATTAATTACGAACAACAGCTCCTATTATTGGTATGCGAAATCTATATTAACGCAGGAAAAGTCAGAACAAATGGCAACGACAGCGAATCAAATTCGAACGTCGATTGAACAGTCGGAAGCGGGAGCCTTCTTCGTGGAAGATTTGATTGGGGAACAATTGCGATCTGCCGCTATCTTTGCCAAAACAAAGCTAGATCCCGATATTGACAAGGTAACGAATGAACAACTTGTTCCCCTTGCAGAGAAAGCTGGTGTGGACGGKATTTCACTCATGAAACGAACTGGCATTGGCGATGATATCATGGTTGGCAAATCGTCCGAACCTAAAGAATTAACACTTACAAGCACAAGTTCATTCGGATATTGGTTTACCGCTTTTGACCAACTGCTGAAATACCACAAAGTGACGATTCCTGAAGGGCAAAAACTTCCTAATTTCTGGTCGGGGATTTATGAGGTGCCTGCTTCAGGCACGAGCGATGTTAGTAAATTTGGCTATTATTACGATGGGGAAACGAATTATATCATTTGTGTGTTTGTAAATGCAGGTAAAATTAAGAAGTTCAAGGATATTATTGGTGCGGATACGATAGTCAAAAAAACACTGACATCCAATCCGGATATTATAGAAATTTCCGGATTAAACGGGATCACATTCGGTACGAAGCCGAAGGAATATACGAGACCGAATGGCATTATGTATGTTTCCCTTTATGACCGTCCTCTGCTATTTGGTACACAAAATATCATTCATGTGAATGATTTCACGAATTTCAAACGTGCTATTCAGGACGAAAAGCCAGTAAGTGTGGTTGAAAGCTATGAGGGAAAACCGATTCTGAAGACATTTGTGTATGTGCCCATTAAAGAGAGAATAACGGATGTTCAGCGGGAAATACCTTATGTGATCACCATTGTTTCGGACTACCAGTCCATACAGAAGACGTTAAATGACCAACTTATTCGTGTTGCTCTGATCATTGTTCTATTTACCTTATTCAGTTGTATTCTTGTATTCCTCGTATTCCGATTCAATACGAAGTCGCGTGAAACAGCCGTTCAGTCCACACAAGAAATGTATATTCAAAATGTAGACCTCATGTTTGCGACGATTCGCAGTCAACGACATGATTTCCTGAATCATGTGCAAACCCTATACGCCTTATTGGCCAATGGAAAAAAAGAGGATCAACTGCGTTACATGGAGGAATTAATTGAGGAAATTAATGAAGTCAATGATATTATTCGAATTGGACAGCCAGCTATCGCTGCATTGATTCAATCGAAAATAACGCTAGCGATGCGAACCAAAGTCTCTTTTAGCTATGAGTTTACAGGTCTGGATGGGCTATCTCTTGGTGTGAAATCGGTCGATCTCGTGAAAATTATCGGGAATCTCATTGATAATGCCTTTGATGAAGCGAATAAATTCCYAGCAGAAGAGCGAGAGGTGTCTGTGAAAGGCTGGAAGGAATTGAACGATGTGAAGATTTCTGTGAAGAATCGGGTGAATCCATCGTTTCATCTGGAAGACGACACGGATTTGTTCGCGATCGGCTATAGCACCAAGTTAGAAGGTGGACATCAAGGGCTCGGTTTGCCAGTGGTTAAGGAACGAGTTGAATATTATCGGGGAACGATTGAAGTTAAAGTGGAGGAAGGCTTTATTTGTTTTCAGCTTTCGATTCCCATGCAATAACAGAAATGACAAAAATCGCGATTTGGTCAGCCAAATCAGCGATTTTTTTTGGTCTCATTTTGTAAATGAATAAGGCAGATAGGGCAATACATAGTTCCAAAATGGAAGTACTAGACAGACAACAAGTAAAACCCAACGGAATACCGTTTCACTCGCGGAACCGGTGTCGATTGCAATCCATTTGGGGAGCAGTCGGATTCTGAGTGTGATCGGCCAGAAGAGCTGGACACCTCGATCGTTCAGTAGGTCGATTAAGGGATGGGAAGCATACGAAAGGATGAATACCCAGAAATATAATGGCGGCAGAGGTAAGCATATCATCGCGAGCAGCGCCATGAAAAGCAAAGAATGCGTCAATGTTCGATGTTTGATTTTCAAAACATKAAGCAAGGCAGATAAAGGGAAGAGAACCTTGGCCATGGTGGAACCTGGTTTATCTACATCGGCTAAGGTGCCCGCCAAACAACCGAGTAATAAAGAACCTGCAGCATCCCATGTGAAGAAACTGATGTCGCCATGAATGAGTACGATTTCGGCTGCAATCATTCCAGCGACACTGTGTGTTTTTTGTAGCATAATAAGCGCCTTCCTATTCATGAGTTCATATAACTTTATACTATTCGATTTATACATGGAAATTAAGGGTATCGCAATACAAAATAGATATTGTCGTGTTTCACCTATATAAATGTCTGGATACACCTTATAAACAAGAAGAGGGATGCTCTACAATAAGTCGTAAAGGTGCAATAAATAAGGAAGTACATCTAACACGACTGCCCGTGTATCTAGGAGGAAAAACCCATGAGTTCTATTCGTATTTCAGCTTTGTTTTGTGAATATCAAGTTAATCCAATCGGATTGGATACTGCTGGGCCACGCTTTACTTGGCAGCTCGAAGCTGACACTAACGCTACTGTGCAATCAGCCTATCAGATTCAGGTGAGCATGCATTCTAGTGATTTCGAACCAGCGAGCTTGGTTTGGGATACGGATCGTATCGCTTCAGAGCAATCTGTGCTTGTTGCCTATGCAGGACTTGAGCTGCAGCCGCGGACTCGATATTTCTATCGCGTGAAGGTATGGAATCAATCCGGTTTGGCTTCGCCATGGAGTGAAATCGCTTACTGGGAAATGGGACAGCTTCAACCAACAGATTGGCAAGCGAATTGGATTACTCCAGATCCTACACATATTGACGCAGATGCGGAAGAAGCCTACTAYCTTCGGAAAAACTTCCGTGTAAGCGGGGAGATTCGCAAGGCGACGATTTATGCGACAAGTCATGGGGTATATGAACTAGAGCTTAATGGTTCGCGGGTTGGCGATTGGGAGTTGACGCCAGGCTGGACCAGCTACAAGCATCGTCTGCAGGTTCAGAGCTACGATGTCACGAACAGTCTGATGTCAGGGACGGAGCACACCATTGGCGCGGTATTGGCGAACGGTTGGTTCAAAGGAAATCTGGCATGGACACATCAGCGGAATGTTTTTGGAAGCGTAAGGGCGCTGCTTATGCAAATGCATATTGTCTATGAGGATGGTACCGAAGAGATCGTAGTCAGCGATTCCTCTTGGCGAACGTCCCTTGGGCCCGTCCGCATGTCAGAGCTTTATCATGGTGAAACCTACGATGCTGGTTTGGAGCTCACGGGTTGGAGTTTGCCGAGTTATGATGATCAAGATTGGACTGCGAGTATTGAACTCGGCTATGGCAAAGAAACATTGGTTATGCAAGAAAATGAACCCTCTCGCGTGACGGAACAGCTGAAGCCTATCGCTGTCATCGAAACTCCGTCAGGGGAAACCGTGCTTGATTTTGGGCAAAATATGGTAGGGAAAATAGAGATGCGATTTACGCTGCCCGCGGGTACACGCATCGAACTGCTGCATGCAGAAGTGCTTGATGCACAAGGCAATTTCTATATTGGCAATCTGAGGTCGGCGAAGCAATTGGTTACTTATGTGTGTAGTGGACAGGGTGAGGAATCGTATGCGCCGCATTTCTCCTTCCAAGGCTTCCGTTATGTCAAAGTTATGGGATGGCCACAAGATGTTGCATTTGATGCTGCATGTTTTACGGGTCTGGTTATCCACACCGACATGGTGGCGAAGGGGACATTTGAATGTTCTCACGAACTTCTCAATCAGCTGCAGCGAAATATTGTGTGGGGGCAGCGGGGGAATTTCCTTGATGTGCCGACGGACTGTCCGCAGCGTGATGAGAGGCTGGGTTGGACAGGGGATGCGCAGGTGTTCATTCGAACAGCGGCCTTCAATTATGATGTGGCCCTCTTCTTCAGCAAGTGGTTGCGTGATTTGAAAGCAGATCAGCGTGAGGATGGAGGCGTACCATTCGTGATTCCGCAAGTCCTGAGAGAAAACGAGCATTCTTCTTCAGCTTGGGGAGATGCGGCGGTGATCTGCCCATGGACGCTCTATCAGGTGTATGGGGACCAGCGCGTGCTGGAAGAGCAGTATGACAGTATGAAGGGTTGGATTACTTATATCCGCCAGCAAGGTGAGAATGAATACTTGTGGCAAACGGGCTTCCACTTCGGCGATTGGCTCGGACTCGACGCCAAAGAGGGTAGTTGTATCGGGGCAACGCCCAAAGATCTAATCGCAACTTGCTTCTATGCGTATTCGACTTCGCTTTTTGTCAAAACAGCGGAAGTCCTGGGACGCGAAGAGGATGTCGCTGAATACACAGCGCTCTACGAGCGCATTGTTGAAGCTTTCACTGCGGAGTTTGTGACACCAAGCGGAAGATTAGCAGCACATACACAAACTGCACATGTGCTTCCGCTAATGTTCGGTCTTGTTCAGGGAAGCGTTCGGGAACGCTTAGCAGCGACCCTTGTCGAGTATGTCAAAGAGCAAAAATATCATCTGACGACGGGCTTTGTCGGCACGCCGTATCTATGTCATGTGCTCTCGGAAAATGGCTATCATGATGTGGCCGTCAAGCTTGTCCTGCAAGAGGACTATCCGTCTTGGCTGTACCCCATTCATCAAGGGGCTACCACGATTTGGGAGCACTGGGATGGCATCAAACCGGATGGTACGTTCTGGAGTGATAGTATGAATTCCTATAATCATTATGCTTATGGATCCATTGGCGACTGGTTATATCGCAGAGTAGCAGGCTTGGATTCTGATGACTCGCAGCCAGGTTACAAACGCATGAGCTTCCGACCTCGGCCAGATTCTGGCCTAACGTATGCCAAAGCATCTCTCATCACGAATTACGGGGAGGTTCGCAGTGAATGGTCCATTGAAGAATCGGGGGACATTCGGTATACGTTCCAGCTCCCGCCAAACACCAGCGGAGAGGTCATCTTAGCTAAATCTACTCTTACGGAAGTGACATGTCAGGGTCAGAATCTAGATACAGTTCCAGGCATTCAAAGTGTTCGGGAAGTTGCAGGCGATGTAAGGATTGAGCTTGGCTCAGGAATCTATCAATTTAAAGTACAGCGTACAAACTCCTTCTCTTTGTCATTCTAAGTTTATCGAGTATAATAGACTTAACGAAGGTTCTTAGAGGGAGAGTTACAGATGGCTGTCATCAACGCAATGGAAACCGTGGTTAAGCAGTTGTTCGAAGAATTCCGGAAGAACTATGAATTGAAGTGTGATTGTGGAACGTGCAAAGAAGATATATTGGCAATCGCGCTGAACAAGCTTCCGCCACGTTATACTTCCAGTGAGAAGGGACATCTATTTGTTAAAGGTGAATTTACGAATCAACAGTTGCGTTCAGATGTCATGCGAGAATTAATGGAAGCATCGAGCATTGTTGAGCATCATCAACATCATCGTGAGTAAAGCAAGATAGGCCTACGCCGCTATCTCCGTTCAGACGGAGGTGGCGGCGTTTTTGATTGTKGGCGGATGCGCAGCACACTGTCCCTACTGACTTTTGAACACGTGTGCATTTCGCCTGAAGTTGATTTAGTCCGATATTTCCGAATTAATACGAAGATTGCTTGTGAAAAAAGCTCATTAATCCGATTATGCCGAACTATTTACCCGTATTCCTTCTGCGAGGGTTGTTTTGGTCGATTTAGGTGGGCGTATTAGGACTAAATAAGATTTCATGATGCGGACAGTGAGATTAATTCGGCAATTTAGGACTAAAAGGTACCGGCGGCGTAACCCGAACTCGAGGATGTCGGGAAATCGGATGAGCAATCGCTGCAAGGCTATTGGAGTGCTGTAAGTCGATTATTTCGACTATCTCACAAGCATTTTCCAATGCCATTACTCTTATATTTTCCCACGCGCGACTTGCGCACTATCCCTACATAGTTCTTACGCACTATCTTGCGTAAATTCGCGCTACAAACCAACTTGTCACATCTCCCTGAATGCAAACAAAATTACATAATATAGAAAAAAAAGATGTAAGAGATGCAAAAATAAATGCGCTGTTTTTTCACGCACTTCAAGCTAAGATAGAAGTAGGAATTTCCAAATAAATGAAAATTAGGAGGGGTTCATGTGAAATCAGAGCAGTTTAATGGCATTTTTGATTCGGTGTTAACGGATGTTGTACAACAATCTTATGGCAATATATGCTTGCCCTCCGATGAACAAATCCAACAATCGATGAAAAAAATGATGTCGATGCTAGAAGAATGCCCGAAATGGTTGTTGCACAATGAATGATCGCGAAAACTTGAAAGCCATCTCCAATGACACGCTTGTTGATGCCTATATAAATGCAAGCCGGATGAAGCTGAGTAAGGAATTTCTCTTGTTTTTACTTTTAGAAATTCAAGCTAGACAGATTAGTTTATTCCGAGAAAATAGTTTGGAAAGCACCAGCTAATGTTTACTCCACGTAGAGAGTTTAAAAAAAGGTATGAATCCTTTACAATGTAACCGACAGGAAACTCCTGACGTTGCAGGGTAGGGGATTTTTTGTTTGCGCTAAAGGGAGGGCATTCATGTACATACTTCAGAAATTGATACCCACGAATTGGTTTCGCAATCAACGCATTCGATATAAAATCATTCTCATTTATTTTCCACTGATCTTCGTGCCCTTATTTGTGCTGGGTTTCGTTTCGAACCAAGTGTATACGAACGCTATCGTCAAAAAAACGATCAAAAACGTGTCGGACAACTCCTCCCTCATCATTACCCGCATCACAGGCATGTTAACGAACGTGGAAAGCTGCGCGAATATGTTAACTATTAATCTCAACAAGGTGATCGTAGAAGACCCACAATCCTTAGCCGCTCCAGAAACCAGCCTGCAAATGTACACGCAAATCACGAATCAGCTGAGCTTTGCCTTGCTCGTTTTCCCCGATGTGCAGTCAGCCGCATTCATTGATACGAATAATCGAATCTATGGCTCGAATGTACTCATGGAGCGGAATCGGGAGTGGATACCCTCAAGCCCCATGCTAAAGCAAATTGATGCATCGAGCGGGAATAACATTTGGTTCCCGATGCAGCGCAGGGATTATTTAACCAACGGTTCGCAAGAAACAGTGATGACGTTAGGGAAGCGAATCGTAAACATATACACCGGACAGAAGTTAGGCCTGCTTGTGCTCAATATCAAAGAAAGCTCTTTATCCGCGATTTATCAGAAAATCGGTTCGATCCAAGATGGCAGCTATTTTATCGTGGATGATGAAGGTGTTGTTACTTCTTCGCAGCATCCAGAGGATGTGCTCCAAGAAGTGGCCAATCCCGAGATGAAGCTCTGGATCACCTCAAGCAAGCATGTTACCGATCCGACTTCTTTCGAATATGAGAAAACTCTTGTCGTGAGCTCCGATGTCCCTAGCTTTAGTTGGAAATTGATTTCGATGGCACCTCTTGCTTCATTGACGGCAGATACGCGCAAAATTACGTTACTCATCGTATTGCTGGGTATTGTCTGCCTCTTTTTTGCCCTTCTTGGCGCAGGCATGCTCTCCCAATTGATCGCTAAGCCCATTATGGGGCTCACGAAATACATGAAGAAGGTCAAGGAAGGCAGCTTGGATATCGAATTCCAAGTAAATTCAGAAGATGAAATCGGAATGCTGTCCTCTGGCTTTAATGCGATGATTCGGCGGATTCAAGAGCTATTGACCAACATTAATTGGGAGCAAAAGAAGAAACGGGAATACGAGCTTGCCCTGATTCAAGCTCAAATTAAGCCGCATTTCCTCTATAATACCTTGGATGTCATCTATACGCTGTCAGAAATGGGACGAGCACGCGATGTGCAACGGACAACGAAAGCATTGGCCGATTTCTATCGCGCTGCGCTTAGTAAAGGCCGCGAAACGATCACGATTGAAGAAGAAATTCGCAATGTGAAAGATTATTTATCCATCCAGCGTATTCGCTATTCCGATGTGTTTACCTATGAATTTGATATTCATAACGAAGTGCTGAGTGGTCAAATTCCGAAACTGACCATACAGCCGCTTATCGAAAACGCGATTTATCACGGACTCAAAACGAAAGGAAGTCTTGGACTTCTCAAGGTAACAGGCGAAATTGTCGATTCCAAAATAAAAATCATTGTCGCGGATGATGGCGTGGGCATGGATTCAGAGCGGCTCAAGGCCATTGTGAAAAAGACGGAATCTCCTCAGGAGGCTGTGGGATATGGCTTCAAGAATGTGAACGACCGTATCCAATTGTACTATGGAGATGAATATGGCTTACAAATTAGAAGTGAACAAGGACAAGGCACGGAAGTTACGCTATGGTTGCCTTTTAGGCGGGATGAGGAGTAGATGTGCATGCAGAAAATAGTAATCGTCGATGATGAATCGATTTTCCGAGAATATTTGCGTTCAGCATTAGACTGGGAGGCCTATGGCTTTGAACTTTGCGCCGAAGCGAAGAACGGGATTGAAGCCCTCGAGCAAGTTCAATTACATCAACCTGATATAGCGCTTGTCGATATAACAATGCCTTTCATGGATGGTTTGACCCTTACGGAGCAATTGAAAGAGCACTATCCAGCAACGAGTGTGGTCCTCATTACAGGACATAATGAATTTGACTATGCGCGCAAAGCGTTAAAGCTGGGCGTGGAGGATTATATCCTCAAGCCGTTCTCCAAAGATGAACTCATCCTAACGTTGCTTAAGCTGCAGAAAGAACACGAAAAAGCGCGGGAAGAAAGATCCACGCTCAAAGAAAATCAGCAAATGATGAAAGAAAGTTATTTGAACCATTTGCTTAGCAGTGACTATCACCATTCTCCTGAGGAAACAACGCAGAAGCTCCAGCAACTTGGGGAGTCATTCGCCTCCTCCTTGTTCGTTGTTGCGTGTATTGAAATTGACCATATGGATGTCAAATGGAATCAAGTGAGCGAACGCTTACTGTGGAAATATGCCGTGACGAACATTTTGAACGAAGCGATGGAGGAGACTGGACATCACCTTATTTTCAACGGGCCAGAAGGGCGGATTATTTGTCTGGTCGAGCACCAAGGGGTGAACGATCTCGAGGTTCCTGCGTTAGAGGGGTATGAGAAGCTTATTTTTTTGATCAAAAAATACCTGAAATTCACGATCACCATTGGCGTCGGTCGCAGTCAGTCTGGCTACATAGGCATTCGCACCTCTTATTTGGAAGCGCTGGAAGCTCTTCAGAACAAGTTCGTATTAGGAAACGACCGTGTGATCGCTTATGGCTCTAATGTGCTTGATTCTGGCAAGCAGGCGCTCTACCCGACGGAGATCAACGAAGAGCTGCTCGTACTCTTGCGCATGCATAATACGGAGAAAGTAGAAGATAAACTGGAAGAAGTTTTCCAGTCTATTCGTGAGCAACGATTGTCTTTGGAATATACCTATGTGATTTCCATGGGGCTAATTTCCGTTTGTCTCTCTTATATCACAGAGATGGGGCATCCCATCGAGGACTGCTTTGGCGAAGCCTTTTACCCCTATAGTGAAATCAAGCGGTTGGGTTCCATAGAGAGCACATCGACATGGATCAAGGAGCTTTTCGCTAAGGCGATTCAATATACGAACAAGCACAAAAAGACGAGATCCTCGAAAATTGCCCAATCAGCCAAAGAGTATATCGAGGGTCAATACATGGATTCCGAGCTCCAATTGGATCAGATTGCCMAGCAGGTGTTCATTAACCCAAGCTATTTGCGGGCGATATTTAAGAAGGAAATCGGCATGACGGTAACGGATTATGTGACCCATGTGCGTATGCATAAAGCGAAGGAGTTACTAGGCAAAGGCAACATTCGTTTGGCAGATATTGCGGAGCAGATTGGGGTTAATGACCCTAGTTATTTTAGCAAAAGTTTCAAGAAATTCTTCGGCTATTCGCCCAGTGAGTATGAGAATAATCGCATATAACGACTGCACACGAATGTGCGGATTTTACCAGAAGCCCTCAGTTATTCCATTATCACTGTGGGTTTTTGCCTCTATACTGAGGATGTAAAGAGGAGAAACGCACAAGAATTATTGGGAGGTCTACACATGAAAAAGATGGCAGTTACTCTCGTAAGCTTACTCGCGGCGACTAGCCTAGCAGCTTGCGGTTCCACAGAAACACCGAAAGAAACTACCAGCGCTGCCCCGGCGGCAACAACTGCAGCTACGACAGCACCGGCTAAGGCGGATGCAAAACCAGTCAAACTTAGAATTTATGCCCAATATGCAGATGAAGATACGAAAACACCTTATGACTATGCAGTAGCTGAATTGAAAAAGGAAATGCCCAACGTAGAGCTTGAGTTGGATATCCAAGCACAAGATGATGGACAGAAGTTAAAGACGTATGCAGCGACGGGGAATCTTCCCGACATTTTCCAAGCAGGGTTAGACATTATCGACACGTTCAAAAAATCAAATAACATCCTGATGTTGGATGAGTACGTAACGAAGTTTGGCTTCAAGGATAAAATGCAGCCGAGCGCAATGAACACACTGGTGACAGATGATGGTCACACGTATGCATTCCCGTATGCAGGGAACGAAGTAGCCCTGTTGTACTACAACAAAGATTTGTTCCAACAAAACGGCGTGAAAGTACCAACAACGTATGATGAAATGATGACGGCTGTTAAAGCATTCAATGCAAAAGGTGTAACGCCGCTTTCCATTTTTGCCAAAGAGAAATGGCCTTGCGTAGCGCTGTATGACATGTTCGTAACACGTGCGGATCCAGGCGGTATTAACAAATTGGATAAAGGTACGGCGAAAGCAGACGACGCGGCTTACAAAACAGCTGCTGATAAAATTATCGAGCTTGTGAAAGCGGGCATGCTGCCTAAGGGCGCAACCAACTTGAACTATGACCAGGCAGCGGCACTTTACCATGAAGGTAAAGCAGCAATGTTCATTAACGGTCAATGGGAAATTGAAGCAGCAACCAAAGCGCTTGGCGACAAAGCCGGCTACATGTACTTGCCTGCAGCTGATGCAGCAGCCTATGAAAAAGGTAAAACAGCATTCAGCGGCAGCGGTGGTCCAGGTGGATATGCTGTATCYKCAAACACGAAAGATAAAGAGCTAGCAGCGAAAGTAGCATCGTTCATTTCCTTGAAATATGCTGAGTACAAGTTCACAAACCGCAGTAACCCGATTGTTGCAACGAAGGTAGACAAACCGATTGTGAAGCAGTTCCCTCCAATGATGGATCAGCTTTCCAAGGATATTCCGAAAATCACAAGCACAACCGCATTCTCATGGGGCTTGTCCAATCCGAAGTTCAAAGCAGCACTTGAAGATGCAACTCAAAACCTAATGACAGGTAACTACACGTCCGATCAATTCATCAAAGATTTGAATAAAGCAGCAGTTACAGCGAAATAAATGTGATGCTATGACATGGGAGACTCACCCTGGAACGCTCCACCCCAGAGTGAGTCTTTTACTCTACAAGGGAAGTGATGACATGCGCAAATTCATGGGAAATAAAGTGGCGATTATGCTATTCACGCTGCCGGCTCTCCTTTTGTATACAGTGATCGTGTTTTATCCGATTCTACAAACCTTTTACCGCAGTACCTTCGAATGGGATGGCTTGAGCGAAGGCACGTTTATCTTTCTGGATAACTACACACGATTGTTTCAAGATAGTATTTTCTACACGTCCCTCTATAATGGACTCGTGTTTGCAGGCATCCTAGCCGTTGTGCAGATTGGGATCGGGTCTGTGCTCGCTTTTGCCGTAGCAGAGGGCTTCAAAGGGAGTAAACTTCTACGCATTTCCTACTTCATTCCGGTCGTACTTTCCATTACAGTCGTCTGTCAGCTCTGGTTGGCGATGTATAACAGTGAGTATGGTTTGATCAACAAAGTATTCGAAGCATTAGGAATCTCGTACCGTCAAGACTGGCTTACTAATAGCAAAACAGCGATCTTTGCGATTGCCTTCGTAAATGCTTGGCAGTACATGGGGTACCAGTTCGCGCTGCTTCTTGCGGCTGTGAAGTCCGTGCCAGAACAGTACTTAGAGGCTGCCCGTATCGATGGCGCTTCCAAATTCAAAGCACATATGAAAATTACAATTCCGATGCTGGCTGAGACGTACAAATTTTGCCTAGTCCTCGCGATTACAGGTGGGTTGAACGCTTTTGCTAACATGTTTATCATGACGGGCGGCGGGCCTGGTAACTCCACTTACACGTTGACGTACCTGATGTACCGTTCTGCTTTCCGTGTTGGTGAATTCGGCTATGGCAGTGCGGCTGCAGCATTCCTTGTTATTGAATGTTTGATTGTAACGTTAGCGATTAATAAACTCATTGCTCGTGAGCGAATTACCTATTAAGGAGGATGACAAATGAACGGTTTCATGAAATTGCGCAAAAAAAATCCGCTCCTTGGCATCCTATTATGGGTGTATGCGGGGTTATCGGTGTATCCGTTATTGTGGATGATTTTCTATTCACTGAAAAATAACAATGAAATTTTCGTTACGAATCCTTTCGGAATTCCAACACATTTTCGCTTCGAAAATTATGTGGACGCGTGGTCCAAATTTAATGTACCGCAGTACTTCAGCAACAGCTTGCTCGTGGCAGCCTGTACGGTCGTAGGCACGATTGTGCTCTCTGTAACGTTTTCTTATGCAGTAGCTCGCATGCAGTGGCGTTTCAAGGAAGTGGCAAGAATCTATGTAGTCATCGGGATGTTCATTCCGATACAAGTTATCATGATCCCGTTGGCTATTCTTGTTCGTGATTTCCACTTAGCTAACACGTATGGTGCACTCATTGTTCCTTATATTGCCTTTAATATTTCGTTCTCCAGCATGGTGTTTTACGGTTTCTTTCGTTCAATCCCGGTTGAGCTTGAAGAATCCGCCTGCATGGATGGGGCTAGCATCTACCGGACGTTTTACACCATTATTTTACCTATTATCAAGCCGGCAATGGCGACGATGGTCATTTTCGTTTTCTTATCCTCTTGGAATGAATTCACGATGGCACTCATTTTAATTACCAAAGAATCACTGAAAACCTTACCGCTCGGATTACTATTCTTCCAAGGTCAGTTTACGACAAACTGGGGTGCAATGGGGGCAGCGATGACGATTGCCAGCTTGCCAACTGTCTTGGTTTATATCCTCTTCAGTGAACAAGTTGAGAAGGCGATGACCGTAGGGTCCGCTGTGAAAGGATAATATTGGATATAAATGTTGAAATGACCCCATTTTGGGGTCATTTTTTGCATGAAAAGTGCTCTTTTAACCATATATCAATTCCCCTTATAAGTCCCATAAGATGATTCTAATTGACCTATGAGGCGCACTATGATAGTTTTCAATGGAGAGTAAAAATAGTGCGAATAATAGCAAAGCTTATCAATACATGCTGATGAGGTGGATTTTGTTGGAACTTCAAGTCTTAAACAGTCCTTTTAACCAAGAGCAAGTTGAATTGCTCAACCGCGTCCTACCAACGTTAACAGATACTCAACGTATTTGGCTGAGTGGCTATCTAACGGCTCAACAAGGTTCGACAAATTCCGTGGCAGCACCTGTTACTACCGTACCAACGGCTGTAGCTAGTCAACCTGTCATTTCCAAAGAAGTAACTGTCTTATTCGGATCCCAAACAGGTAATTCTCATGGCTTAGCCAAAAAGCTAGCGAAGAAGCTAGAAGAGCAATCGTTCCAAGTCACGCTTTCCTCTATGAGCGATTTCAAACCGAACAATTTGAAAAAGGTTCAAAACCTTCTCATGATCGTTAGTACGCATGGCGAAGGCGATCCACCGGATAATGCGATCTCCTTCTACGAATTCCTTCATAGCAAAAGAGCGCCTCAATTAGAAGAACTTCGGTATTCCGTTCTTTCTTTGGGTGATACGTCGTATGAATTCTTCTGTCAAACAGGTAAAGATTTTGACAAGCGTTTGCAAGAGCTTGGTGCAAAATCATTAACTGAGCGTGTTGATTGTGATGTAGACTTTGATGAGCCAGCTGCGGCTTGGGTTTCTAGCGTGCTGGGTGCTCTGAGTGCTTCATCGGCTAGTGCTGTTGTTGGAGGTTCATCTGCTGCGGCTGGAAGTGCCCCTTCCACGGAGTCGGAATATTCCAGAACCAATCCGTTCCAAGCGGAAGTGCTTGAGAACTTGAACTTAAATGGCCGCGGCTCCGATCGTGAAACGCGCCATGTGGAAATCTCCTTAGAGGGTTCGAATCTGCAATATGAACCAGGTGACAGCTTGGGTGTATTCCCAGAGAATCRTCCGCGTCTAGTTACTGAATTGATTCAAGCTATGGACTGGAATGCAAGCACGCCAGTTGCTGTAAACAAAAATGGGGAAGAGCGTCCTTTGCAAGAAGCGCTTACTCGTTACTACGAAATCACTACATTGACGAAGCCTTTGTTAGAGCAAGTTGCAAAGCTTTCTTCAAACGAGAAGCTTCAAGCACTTGTTGCCCCTGGCAATGAAGCTGAGTTGAAATCGTACATCGCTGGCCGCGATTTATTAGATTTAGTGCAAGACTTCTCCTTACAAGGTGTGTCTGCTAGTCAATTCGTAGCTGTGMTTCGTAAACTGCCTGCTCGTTTGTATTCCATTGCTAGCTCATCCAAAGCCTCACCGGATGAAGTGCACATCACTGTACGTGCGGTTCGCTATGAAGCGAATGGACGTAATCGTTATGGTGTTTGTTCCGTACACTTGGCAGAGCGTGCACAGTCAGGTGCTGCGTTGCCGGTTTACATTCAGAACAACCCGAATTTCAAGCTTCCTGAGAACCCAGAAACGCCAATTATTATGATTGGACCTGGTACCGGCGTAGCGCCATTCCGTTCTTTCCTTGCAGAGAGAGAAGAGACGGGTGCAGATGGTAAAACGTGGTTATTCTATGGAGATCAACACTTCGCTACAGACTTCTTGTACCAAGTTGAATGGCAGCGCTGGTTGAAAGACGGCGTTCTAACGAAACTAGACGTAGCTTTMTCCCGTGATACGGATCAAAAAGTATATGTACAGAATCGTATGTTGGAGAAAAGCCGCGAGCTGTATCAATGGCTGCAAGAAGGCGCTGTTGTCTATATTTGCGGTGACGAGAAGAAGATGGCACATGATGTGAATGCTGCGCTGCTCACGATTCTTGAGCAAGAGGGCGGATTAAATAACGAAGAGGCCGTGCAATATTTGGCTAATATGCAACAGCAAAAACGTTATCAACGGGATGTTTATTAAAACGGGATCCCCGCGATCGCGAGAGGAGAAAGCTCAAGATGTCAGAAAATAATTTACTATCGAAGAATAGTGCGCCGCATAGTGATGTTGAACAAATTAAAATCCGCAGTAATTATTTGCGCGGAAGTCTAGAAGAAACGCTTGAAAATCGTATCACCGGTTCCATCCCCGAGGATGACAACCGTTTGATGAAATTCCACGGCAGCTACATGCAAGACGATCGTGACTTGCGTAACGAACGTGCGAAGCAGAAGCTAGAGCCTGCCTACCAGTTCATGCTGCGCGTACGTGCTGCTGGCGGTATCGTAACGGCTGACCAATGGTTGATGATGGATCGTGTAGCTCAGAAGTATGCGAATGGCACCATTCGTCTTACAACGCGTCAATCCTTTCAGTTGCATGGTGTAATCAAATGGAACATGAAGAAAACGATTCAAGAAGTTAATGCATCCATGCTAAGTACGCTTGCTGCATGTGGCGACGTGAATCGTAACGTGATGTGTAACCCTAACCCCTACCAATCCGAAATTCACGGCGAGGTATATGAGTGGGCGAATCGCATCTCGAACCACTTGGACCCACGTACGAGAGCGTACCATGAGATTTGGTTAGACGGCGAGAAAATCGTCGATAGCCGCGACGATGAAGAGCAAGAACCAATCTACGGACCTGTGTATTTGCCTCGTAAGTTCAAGATCGGTATCGCAGTTCCGCCATCCAACGATGTAGATGTATATTCGCAGGATCTTGGTTACATCGCGGTTATTGAAGATGGCCGTTTGGTGGGCTTTAACGTATCCGTCGGTGGCGGTATGGGGATGTCTCACGGTGATGTCAAAACGTATCCGCAAGTTGGTCAAGTGATCGGCTTCATCAAGCCAGAGCAAGCTGTTGATCTAGCTGAGAAAACCGTCATGATCCAACGCGATTACGGTGATCGTTCCGTTCGTAAACATGCTCGTTTCAAATACACAATCGACGATCGCGGTATTGAGTGGTTCGTGAATGAACTACAAACGCGTCTAGGTTGGAACCTTGAGCCAGCTCGCGCCTTCCATTTCGAATCCAACGGAGATCGTTATGGTTGGGTGAAGGGCAGCAATGGCAAATGGCATTTCACAATGTTCATCCAGAACGGCCGCGTGATGGATGATGGAGACTATCGTCTGATGACAGGTCTTCGTGAAATTGCTAAGATCCATAGTGGTGATTTCCGACTTACGTCGAATCAGAACTTGATCATCGGCAACGTGAGCGCTCAGAAAAAGAAGAAAATCGAAGAGCTGATCAAAGATCACGGCATTACGGATGGTCTACACTACTCCGCATTGCGTAGAAATTCGATGGCGTGCGTTGCATTCCCGACTTGCGGACTCGCAATGGCGGAATCGGAGCGTTACCTACCTTCTTTGATTACGAAAGTAGAGTCAATTCTTGAAGGTGTTGGCCTTCGTGAGCAGGAAATTACAATTCGGATGACAGGTTGCCCGAATGGTTGCGCACGACCAATGCTGGCTGAACTTGCGTTCATCGGTAAAGCCGCGGGCAAGTACAACATGTACCTTGGTGGCGGATTCGCAGGAAACCGCTTGAATAAATTGTACAAAGAAAACATTGGTGAGTCCGAGATTTTGGATTCCTTGCAAACGATCATCCCTCATTATGCCAAAGAGCGTCAAAATGATGAACACTTCGGTGACTTTGTCATCCGCGCTGGCTACGTGAAAGAAGTTCGTTCGGGTCAAGATTTCCACGCATAAAATGGAAAGAGCAGTTCGAGTCGTTCGCGACTTGAACTGCTTTTTTTCTACCACATAAGAATTTATAATTAACCGATACTCGGAAGAACAAATTCTTATTGGCGATAAAAACAACATTTAAAACGCGGTCGCTCATCCTCGAAGTACTTCGATAGAAGTTTTTCTCAATGCGAAACAGATGGAAAATCTCCATCTAATTCCTTCGATTTTTCTTCGAAAAGGAAAATAACTGGAAAAACTCCAGCTATTTCGGTCATTTTCTGCGATACTAACAGAAATCCCAAAATTAGCTGGAGTTTTTCCATCTAAATGTAGAATACGGCTGATTTACATGAAATTAGCTGTATATTTTCCAGTTAAAGCTGAGCCTGAAGCTCGGAATGGAGCCGACAAACAGGCTGACGCAACGGGTCGAGGTAAGTGGAGTGCCTCTCACTGTCACCGTACAGCGCTCTCGCTCATAAAGCACTTACCTGTTCTCACTCTCAGTAACTCATTCCCTCACTAATCTCCTCACTGTGCCCCCTTGCTCACCCAAAACGTCACATTATCCCCAACCAAGCCCTTGGTTCCTGCTTTTGGTTCCTGTTTCGTTACTGTGCCTTTGGCCTGCGTGCTAGTTTCAATGACGAAGTTGTAGTGAAGTCCAGCAGCAAGCGCCAATTGTTCGGCATCCGCTTGCGTCTTGCCGACCAGATTAGGTACTTCAGTTTCCTCGGTACCTTCATTCATACTCGTTAGCTTAGCATTTGGTGTGGCGCTTGGGCTGACGGTTGCTATTGGTGTACTTGTTGGCGTAGGAGAGATGATGACGACGGTTTGAACAACTTTTGGCTCTGGCCACAGATACCACACGGAGACAATCCCTATCACGAGAGCTGAAACGGACCCTAACGCAATCAGCTTAGCTGAACGATTAGAACGAGTATGACTCTCATATTGAGCCGCTTGCAGTACTTCCGTTGATTCCTCAGGGATCAGCTCATCCTGTATTATGCTTTTGTTGTTAGGGACAGAAGGAGGTAAACTTCGCAATCCGAAAACGAGCGACGATAACGAGGATTGCCCATGACAAATAAATTTGATGAGGCGAATCAAAGCTAATTTTTGCTCAGTCGTCGCACTTGGAATCGAAGCGCGCTCCAGACTCGTATGCATAACCTCGAATGTATCGGAAATCGTTTCGCTCCCCGTAAGCAGCTGAATCATTAAGCGGCAAAGCCCAACGGCTCCCTGCTCTTGAGGTTCATCTACCTCCCAATAGTTGATGACGGAAAGTTTATTCTGATCGGTTAACCATAAATTATCTGGACGTACGGAAAAGCCTGTAATCTTGTCTTCCATAGCATCCAACAGAGAAACTCCTAAGTCGCTAATGATCGCGACAACAGCGGCATAGGTCCATTTGCGTTTGAACATGGTATGGGCAAACAGCGAACCACTTTTTGCTTGTAAAATAATGGTGACGGCATCCTGAGCGATAGATGTATCCAACATGTGATGAAATCCATCGTGAATAAACGCGGCTTTATCCTGAAGTGAGCTTATGTAATCGACACCGAGTTGATTGTGACGAAGCGCTTTACGATACAGTAATACTTTGCGAGTCAGAAATACATCATCACCATAATGGAGAGTTCCATGAGGGAAAGAGACGATTTGTGTACTTGGCACGTATCGTGTACCTATTCGATCGGGCATGGAATAACCATCCTCTCTGGCGTGTATGATTGGTTTACTCTTTATTATAAAGGATTCGAAGGCAGATAGGAATTTAGGAGTACTCGTTATAAAAAATCACATAATTAAGTGAAAAATTTGTGGGATTTTATCAAAATAGTTCGAATTGCCTGTATTTTGATAGGATTCGTTGTAAGATGGGTCCATAAATTAAGTTTCGTGTCAGGATTGTTGACGCAAATGGAGGCGTGGATCAGAATGAATGATAACCGTATGGATAAAAACTTGACTTCAACGTTGTTTAAGCCTGCGATTTACCTATTGAATAAACTTAGGTACCCGCATAAATTTTTCCTTATAGGTTGTGTATTCGTAATTCCGATTACGCTGTTAGCCGAACAATTATTAGCTGGGACAACGCAAAATATGCGTGGAGCTAAACTCGAAATGTCAGGGATATCTGTTCAACGTGAATTGGGTGAATTGTTGATCCGATTGGATCAATTCGGACAAAGTTTACCTTCGACGGACGGTGTCCAACCACCTGATAAGACAGATTTGAAACAAGTGCAAGTACACATTGATCGTACCATGTCGTGGTTGAAAGCGGAAGTGGAGCATGCCAAGACACCATTGCTGGAAGAGAAATTTGTTTCAGGTATCTTGGAGCAGTGGCAATCGATTGCTTCGAGTGTAGATGGGTTAAGTCAGAAGTACTATGAACTTCAACATGAGCAAATGGAACAACAGGTGATTCAACTCATACATATCGTAGAGCAGAAGGCGAAGCTGGATTTGGATCCTGAAGAAGGCTCGAGTGCCCTCATAGACTTTACTGTACATCTTTTTCCTGCATTTTGGAATAATCTTGAGAAAATTGAGCGAAAAGGGATTGAAGTTGCTGCTCGTCGGTCTATCAAAAACCCGGAGGAACAAGAGGAATTAATCCATCTAAGTGGTGAAGGACAGTCTATTTTAATAGAGATTCAATCGTTTGGGGAACAACTCCATAATCTAAATGCTGAGACTGCCTCCACGAGTCTTGCGTTGCATGAAAAGAGCGTAACGTCTGCGCTTGCGACAATCGAAGCATTGAATGAGAAGCTAGTCAACACGGGTGTTATTCAAATTACGGCGAATGAATTCGCGGCTACATCACGTTCATCCAAAGAGGCAGCGATTGTTCTGTATACGCACCAGATTAGTTTGTTAACGGAATTACTACAACAGCGTGTGGATGCTTATACGAAACGTTTAGTGATCGACGCACTTATTGTGCTGGGTATACTGCTGCTAGCGGCGTATTTATTTATGGCTTTTTATATAGCTGTGAAAAAGGGAATTGACGAGCTAGCTCGAGCTTCACGGCTTCTCGTACAAGGAGATATGACAGTCCGTGTCCTGTCCCACTCTAAGGATGAATTTAGCGGCGTAGTAAACGCCTTTAATCACATTGCAGATAGCTTCACAGGTGTTATTCGCCAGAGTCGACTTGTGGTTCAGCGAGCTTTCGACTCGTCGAAGCAGCTTCAATCGAATGTGAAGGAAACCTCCGCTGATTCGAGGGCTATTCAGTTCATCATGACGAATATGGCGCAAGGTTCGGAATTCTTGATGAAAGGTTCAGAGGAAACCTCATTTGCCATGAACGAGGTGGCTACTGGCGTACAACGCATTGCAGAAACATCCTCATTCGTCGCTGAAGCTGCCAACGAAGCTGCGATCGAAGCAAGACAAGGATTTGAAGACATGAGCCTAGCGGTACACCAAATGTCTTCAATCAAAATGAAAGTATCTGAAACGGCAGCAACGATCTCGGAGCTTGTTGAATTATCTACGCAGATTGATCGAATGCTTGACGTGATCACGGATATTTCTGAGCAAACTCGACTGCTAGCATTGAATGCTTCCATTGAAGCGGCAAGAGCGGGTGATCATGGTAGGGGCTTTCAGGTGGTTGCTACAGAGGTAAGGAAGTTAGCTGATCAATCGAGTGAATCTGCCAAGAACATTGTTCAGTTGATTGCGAAGGTGAAGAACAGTTCCAAATCCGTCGTAGAGAAAGCACAATTGGAGATTGCCGAAGTAGATAAGGGGAGCTTGCTTATCGCAAAGGTAGGCATCGTATTTGAATCCATCTTGCAAGCTGTTGATCAAGTAGCGGAGCAAATTCAGGAGGTTTCAGCGGCTTCTGAGCAAATATCCGCGAGTACACAGCAAGTATCCGCCTCGATGGAGGATAGTGTTCAGATTTCGCGGAAAGCAACTTCATATACACAAGATGTTACCTTGTCACTACAAAAACAAGCAGCCTCGACCATGGAAGTCGAGCGCTCCTCAACAACATTGAATCGCATCTCCGAGGAGCTTCTTCACGCATTAACCCATTTTCAACTTGATTAAAATGAACATCATGAACCTTTCTTTGCTGAGGCACGCAGCATTTGAAAGGTTTTATTTTACTAGGATTATTCTATGCGTAAGCGGATCTAAATGATATGATAGAGCAATCATGTTTTTACAAATTAAACCAAAAAGAGGAGGGAAAATGTTGAAAAAGGTCGCAATTTTGGGTGGCGGTGTTGCTGGATTGAGTGCTGCTCATGAGCTGATCGTACGAGGATATGATGTGTCTGTTTACGAGTTTAAGAGTATTCCAGGCGGAAAAGCAAGAAGTATGCCTTATGTTGGTAGTGGAAAAGGTGGACGTAGGGATTTGCCGGGCGAACACGGCTTTCGTTTATTCCCGCGCTTTTATCGACATGTCATAGATACGTTGAAACGAATTCCTTACGAAAATAAAACCGTTTACGATAACTTAATGGAAGTAACGCGATTAGATATCGCTACCAATACAGCGCCACTGCAGCCTCTCCCTGCCAAAATCGTAGTCAACAAAAATAATATAGCTTTAGCGAAGGAATTGATTAATCATAAGCTGGGCCTTACAAAAGAAGATTTAGAACAATATGGTCGGAAGCTTTGGCAAGCTATGACGAGCTGTGAAGAACGTATACGTGAGGAATATGAAACGATCGATTGGTGGGATTTCATAGAGGCGGAGAAGCAGTCTCCTGCATTCCAGAATATATTTGCAGGATTCACCAAAACGTTGGTTGCCTGTCAGTCCAAAGTCGCAAGTACGCAAACTGTAGGGCCTGTAGCCGCTCAAATGACGCTTAATCTGTCTACGCCTGGGACGAGCTTCGTGCGACTCTTGAATGGGCCAACGAATGACAAATGGATATACCCGTGGTTGACGTTCCTTCAGGGGCGAGGCGTGGACTATCATTTAAATGCCAAGGTTGAGCGTATCCATTGTATTGACGGAGTTATCCGCAGTGCGGAGATTACAGAGAACGGGGAAACGATCCATATTGAAGCGGATTACTATATTGCTGCGTTCCCTGTTGAGGTGATGGGACCTCTCATTACAGAGGCTATGCTCGAGGCGGATCCGTCTCTTCGAGGGGTTCAGAGGCTCGTGGAATCGGTCGCTTGGATGAACGGCATTCAATATTATTTGAAAGAAGACGTCCCCGTAACGCATGGACATGTGATTTTCTTGGATGCACCATGGTCATTGACTTCCGTTTCCCAGAAACAATTTTGGCCTGATGTGAATTTAAGTGAGTACGGTGATGGCAGTGTCAAAGGGGTGCTCTCCATTGATATTTCGGATTGGGATGCGCCAGGCATTCTATATGGTAAACCGGCGACCCATTGCACACCGGAAGAAATTAAGGAAGAAGTCTGGGCTCAGATGAAACAAAGTCTGAATGTAGATGGTGCGGTTATTTTGAGGGACGAGATTCTTCATTCCTGGTTTTTGGATAGTGACATTCAATATGATGAAGTGGCACAATCTTGCACGAATGAAGCTCTTCTGTTTATTAATCGTGTCGGTACTTGGGAAGATCGGCCTGAAGCGTACACGGGCATTCCAAATCTCTTCTTAGCGTCTGATTACGTGCGTACAAACACGAATCTAGCGACGATGGAAGGAGCTAATGAAGCAGCGAGACGAGCGGTTAACGCCTTGCTGAAACAAGATGAATCGACAGAGAAGCCTTGTGRAATATGGGACATGTATAAATTCGAGATGGGTAATATCGATGTGTTAAAAGTTTTTCGACAGAGGGACAAGAAGCGCTTCGACAAGGGACTTCCGTGGAATGGCAAAGTCCTAAATTTTAAGTTCTGACAGGCAATTTTGTGAGGGGGTATTAGGGTTGATTTTTCCGGATTTTGAGTTCATCAGACCCGTCCATCAGGATGAACGGACTGTCCTACATCGTGCGGTTCATAAGCAGTCTATGGAGAAAGTAATGATTAAGACACTTCGTTCTGATTTTCCGATTTCCTCGGATATTGCCAGACTTAAGCGCGAGTATGAGATTGGGAAGATGCTGGATATTCCCTGCGTGCTTAAACCTTTATCCCTTCCAAAATTCCAGAATAATTTCGCTTTGATTTTAGAAGACTTTGATGGCGAAGCATTAGCCAATTTATTCCCAGTGTTCAGAAAATCCATTCAAGATTTCTTAACAGCTGCCATTCAAATCGTCAGGATGGTTGGGGATATTCACAAAAGGTATGTCATACATAAAGATATCAATCCAAGCAATATTTTTGTGAATTGGGACAAGCAAATCATGAAACTGGGTGATTTCAGCATCTCATCTTTTACAAGAGAACGGCAAGAGATGCTGGATCCTTTAATGCTAGAGGGAACGCTTCAATATATGTCCCCAGAACAAACGGGGCGAATGAATCGGATCATCGATTATCGGACGGATTACTATTCGTTAGGCGTTACGTTCTATGAAATGTTGACGGGGAAATTACCCTTTCAAACGGAAGATCCGGTGGAATTAATTCACGGGCATTTAGCTGTGTCCCCTCCACCGCCGGATCAAATAGAGAGCGGAATTCCTAAACCAATTTCGGATATGATCTTGAAGCTGCTTTCCAAGAATGCCGAGGATCGCTATCAAAGTGCGTATGGCATCCTACAGGATCTCGAATATTGCTTGGCGAAAATCAACGCTGGAGAGGATATTGGGGAATTTACAGTAGGGATGTATGATATGACGGATCGATTTCAGATTCCACAAGGCTTATATGGGCGAGATAAAGAGATCGATAAACTTCTGCATGTGTATGAACAAGCCATTCATGGCTCATTGGAAGCGGTGTGGGTTACAGGGGAGTCTGGATTTGGTAAGACCTTCCTAATTGCTGAGACGATGAAAATGATTATGAAAGATCGTGGGTGGTTCCTCTCAGGGCGATTTGAGCCGAATAAGCAGCATGTATCCTATCACGCGCTCTCGCAAGCCATGAGAGAGTTAGTAAGACAACTGCTAACAGGTAAGAATGGGCAAATCGAAGAGTACCGTGACCGGCTGCTTAGTGTCTTAGGAACAAGCGGCAAAGTCATTATTGATCTTGTGCCTGAGTTAGCTCTACTGATAGGCGAACAGCCGAATGCGAAGCAGCTTCCACAAAAAGAAACGCAGAATCGCCTTCATTATTTGCTGCAACAATTTTTGTTGATTTTCTCGGGGAAGGATCGTCCGATCGTTCTATTCTTAGATGATCTGCAGTGGGCAGATACGGCTTCCTTACAATTTTTGGATCTGCTTTTGAACAATACACAAATGAAATATTTCTTGTTTATTGGTTCATATCGAGGTGAATATGATACGAATTGGTTGTCTTCTATGCATGTTCAACTACTCGACAAGCTGCCGCAGCACCTTGTGTTGGATCGAATCGTGTTAAAAGCTTTGAAGCTTGCGGATGTTCAAACCTTGGTAGCGGAGTCCTTGATTTCGGACGAGAAGCACGTTACGGAGCTGGCTGTGCTTATTTTGCAGAAGACCGGAGGCAACCCATTTTTCGTCAAACAGTTTCTGACGGCTTTGCATGAGCAGGATTTGCTTTCGTTTAATTATAAGGAGAATCGTTGGATCTGGGATATGAACGAGATTCAAAAACTGCGAATTACAGACAATCTGATGTTTCTTCTGGCTGAGAAATTAGATCGGATGCCGCCGAATACGCAAAATATCTTGCGCTTAGCTGCTTGTTTGGGCGTCTCTTTTGACTTGGAAGCATTGGGTATTAGTATGGGGAAATCTTTCGTCGACGCTTTGCAAGAGCTGGAACTGACGATTCAGAATGGTTTGATTATCCCCGTAGGAACAGATTATAAATTCTACAACGATGCGCAAGGGGAAGCGGCTGCGAGAGATATTCGGTTTATGTTTGTCCATGATTCCATTCAAGAAGCTGTATATGGCTCCGTTGAGGAATTGAAGCTGCCTGGCATGCATCTGAGCATCGCTCGAATGCTGCTGAAGGAACTGGCGAATGATGAGATTGAGAAGCGTCTGCTTGAAATTGTTAATCATATGAATATAGGTTCAGCACTGCTCAATATGAATCATGAATTAATCCAATTACTCGAATTTAACTATAACGCAGGGCGCAAAGCGAAATCCTCGAATGCGTACCGTTCGGCTATCCAATATTTTAATAAAGCACTAGAAGTGATGGATCAGATTGAGGGATGTGAGCAGAAAGAATTAGGTTTTGCGATTCGTTTGGAGAAGTCGGAATGCCTCTATTTGAGTGGTCAAGCGGACGAGGCAGAGACGCTATATGAGCAATTGCTGCAAGGGCCATTATCCAACGAGCAGAAGCTTGAAGTATATAATCTGCAAGTTGTCTTGCACACGAATATTGGCAAGCATCATCAGAGTATCAAGGTAGGCTTAAAGGCTTTAGCAGAGCATGGCATCCGATTGTCTGTTGCACCGTCCAACATGTATATCGTCATGACGTACATCAATGTGAGAGGGTTGATAGGGCGAAGAAGTACGCTGGAGCTGTATGATTTACCGATTATGGAAGATACGTTTCGGATGAAATTAATTGATTTAATGATGAGTGTCGCGGTATCTGCCTATTTCGTAAATACAAATCTATTCGTGCCTTTTATGTTGATTATGACGAAGCTTGCTTTGAAGTATGGGAACACGCCTTCTATGGCCTATGTGTATGGGGCGTACGGCTTGATTCTTGGGTCCGGATTTGGAGATTACCAGCGGGGCTATCAATATGGTCAACTAGGTGAACGAATGAACGCAAGGTTTCAGTCTCACCAATATCGCAGTAAAAGTTACTTTTCATTGGGTTTGTTCATTAGCCCTTGGGTGAAATCGTTACGAATCTGCTTGGAACACTTAAAAGAGTCATTTCGATGCGGCATCGAAGATGGCGACCTTGTGTTTGCCGGGTATGCGCTAACCTATCAGATGCTTATGAAGGATTTTCAAGGAGCTGTACTCGCAGAAGTGAAAGAAGATTTGGCCAAAAATTATCGCATTTTGGAACAGACGAATCATCATGATACCCTGCTTATGCTTGAGATGCTGCGAATGTTGACCTTAAATTTGGAAGGGATGTCTGTGAATCCGATCCTTTTCGGCAATCATCAGGAAGAGGAAGAACAATTTGTTAGTAAGCTTAAATTTCACCCGAATCAGGTAATTATCCATGTATACTCGGTAAAAAAAATGATGCTGTACTATTTATTCGGTTATTTTGAAGATGCGGTAAAGACAGGGAAGTCGACAGAGTTACATCAAGCTGCCTCTTTTGGTTTATTTCATATACCTGAAAATTATTTCTATTATGTCCTCTCCATTGCGGCGGCATTTCCTGAACTCCCTAGTGATGAACAGAAATGGCTTGCTAGGCGAGTTAAGAAAATGCTCAGAAAGATGGATAAGTGGGCTGCTCATTGTCCTGAGAACTATTCGCACTTAACACTCCTCATGCATGCAGAATGGCATCGAGTGAGGGGGTTTGGGCAATTAGCAGAGCAGGGATATGAATCGGCCATTCGACAAGCGCGTGAGCAAGGATTTATTCAACATGAAGCCATGGCTTGCGAGATAGCGGGGAAATACTACAAGCAAATTGGCCGCGAAAAATTCGCTAAAACGTATTTCGTTGATGCTTATTTTGGTTATGTCAATTGGGGGGCAAAAGCGAAGGCGGATGATCTAAGGCTGAGATATCCAGCTTACTTCACAAGTCGAGCCGAGTCTCCTGATTGGGCAACAACCAAAATCAGTGATTATTCCCTGCAAGCCATTGATTTCAAAACAATTATGAATACTTCACGTTCTCTCTCAAGTGAAGTGAATCTAGAACAACTGATCAAACGATTGATGGAGATTGTTACGTATTCTTCCGGTGCAGAGCGAAGTATCCTTGTTCTGAAAGATAAGGATAGTTTGTACGTTGAAGCAGAGATGCTTGCGAGTGCAGGGAAGGATTCCTGTATGGTGAGCTCTGTTTTGATCGAAACACGTGATAATGTTCCGAAAACAGTGATCCAGTATGTTGCGCGCATGAAAGAGGGGATTGTGTTAGATGATGCGGAGAAATCAACACTTTTCTCAAACGATCCTTACATAAGACAAGCGGAAAGTAAATCCATCTTCTGCGAACCGATTCTCCATCAAGGTAATCTAATCGGCGTTTTTTATTTGGAAAATAATTTAATTCGGAACGCCTTTACATCAGATCGCTTGGATGTGATCAAGTTACTATCAGCTCAAGCTGCGATATCCATTGAGAATGCTAGATTGTACAATGATTTGGAGTCCAAGGTAAAGGAACGTACCAATGAGTTGATCTTGATGGAAACGTCGCGGCGCGATCTTTTATCGAACATCTCCCACGATCTAGGGACGCCACTCACGTCGATCCAAGGTTATGTAGAAGCGATTCTGGATGATGTTATTCAGGACCCAGAAGAACAGAAGAAATATTTGAGCGTAGTCCATATGCGCATCGTTGGTATTCAGCGTTTAATTACGGATTTGTATCAACTGAGCCGACTTGAAACGAAGCAGTTTCATTTCCAACTTGCCTCAACGTCTTGTATGACGATGATTCGTCAGCTTTTCGCCAAATATGAATTGGATACACAAAATGCTGGAATTGCCTACACGTTAAACATGGCGCAGATGAATGGCCAGGATATGCTGACGGTGGATGTGGATCGAATTGAGCAGGTGTATGCTAATATTATTTACAATGCGATTAAATTTTCAACCAGGGGCTGTTCCATTCAGGTTCAAGCTCAGATAAGGGACAATCCGCGTGAACTTGTTATTCGGGTGTCCGACACAGGAGTGGGGATTAGTGAGGAGGATTTACCTCATATTTTCGAACGGTTCTATAAAGTATCCAAATCAAGAAGCAACTCGGGCGGAAGCGGCTTAGGGCTCGCCATAGCCAAGGAAATCGTGCAATATCATGGTGGGCAAATTTGGGCGGAAAGCCGCCTAGGTCAGGGCTGCAGCATTTCGTTCTCACTTCCTTTACATCGCATATAAGTGATCCGATCCGTACATCTTACTAAGAGGTGTGCGGTTTTTTTCATAGGAAGGAGTGTCTATACCAAAGGTGTTTCCAATGCTATTGAATTCGACTTGTGATATACTTCTGTAGATATTAGTCATCGAAGGAGTTTACACACATATGCAATCATTTATTCAGTTTAATCCTACACGATTATGGTTTGGCGGAGGTCAGATCAAGCAATTGCAACAAGAGCTAGGAAATAGCGGGAAACGCGTCCTGCTAGTTTATGGTGGAGGCAGCATCCGGAATAATGGTGTATACGATGCTGTGATGAAGCAGCTGCTAGATAAGCAAGCCATTGTAGTCGAGATGTCGGGTGTAGAACCTAACCCTAGGTTGACTACAGTGAAGAAAGGTATTGAGCTGTGCCGAGCAAATCAAATCGATCTCATCCTTGCTGTTGGTGGGGGGAGTGTTATTGATTGTGCCAAAGCCATTTCGATAGGTGTTTATTACGACGGGGATGTTTGGGACATCATTACAAAGAAAGCTGAACCGCAGGAGGCGCTGCCGCTGGGGACCGTGTTAACGCTAGCCGCGACAGGCTCGGAGATGAATAACATTTCTGTCATTACGAATTGGGATCGCAATGAGAAGCGCGGCTGGAGCAGTCCGTTAGCTTTTCCGGCTTTTTCTATTCTAGACCCAGCCTATACCACATCCGTTCCGTTAGATCAGACGGTCTATGGGATTGTAGATATGATGTCGCATGTGCTTGAACAATATTTTCACCGCACGGAACATACCCCGATGATGGATCGCTTCATGGAAGCCGTCTTGTTGACTGTTATGGAGGCTGCGCCGAAGCTCTTATCGAATCCGGAAGATGTCGAGCATCGTGCGACGATTATGTACGCTGGAACTACCGCCTTCAATGGTTTGCTGTCTTGTGGGACAGATGGAGGCGATTGGGCGTCACATCAAATTGAGCATGGTTTATCCGCGGTTTACGATATCCCTCACGGAGGCGGACTTGCTATTGTATTCCCGAATTGGATGAGTCATTGTGCAGAAGATGATCCTTCGCGGATGAAGAAGTTGGCCATATCGGTTTTCGGAATCGACGAGACAGGAAAAACGGATCACGAAGTGGCTTTAGAAGGAATTCAAGCTTTACGTCAATTCTGGGATTCTCTCGGAGCGCCGAATCAGCTTGGCTATTATGGCATCGATGATCAGCGCATCGAAGAATTAGTGCACAAATCATTTATGAAATCTACAATTGGTCAATATAAAGTCATGACGAGGGACTCTGTCAGAGATATCTTGATAAGGTCGTTAGCATGAAATACTACGTTTATGTATTAGCTGGTGCGTGCAGCTTTGGATTGTTGTCAACATTCGTGAAGAAGGCCTATGAGTCTGGTTTCCATGTGGGTGAAGTGGTTGGCTCGCAAATCTTTTTCGGACTCATCATGATGTGGATTATGGCTTTCGTAACCGCCAAATCAGCTAAACAAGGATCAGCAGAAGCCCAAACGTTTCGCGTTTCACCTCGTAATGCTCTCCTGCTTATGTTAGTAGGAACAAGTTCAKGCTTAACCGGGATATTTTATTATGCCGCCTTGCAATACGTTTCAGCATCATTTGCCATTCTTTTATTATTTCAATTTACATGGATTGGTATCGTCTTAGAAGCGATTATGGATCGTAAACGTCCGAGCAGAGATAAACTCATCGCACTTATTTTCTTATTTATCGGTATTGTTATGGCAAGTGGTTATCTAAAAGGCATGGTAGAAGCTCCCTCGTGGCTTGGAGTGGGGTTAGGATTGCTATCTGCATTGACGTACGCACTGTTTATTGGCATGAGCGGTAGGGTTGCTAAGCAAATTGCGCCAATCACGCGAGGTGCTGTGATGCAAACGGGCTCCTTTATCATCGTCATGCTGATCTTCCCACCTCATTTCTTGTGGAATGGATCCTTGCATGAATCACTATTACCATGGGCTTTGCTGCTGGCCTTGTTCGGTGTCGTCATACCCCCATTGTTCTTTGCTATTGGTGTGCCACGTATTGGCGGCGGTATGGCCACGATCATGAGCGCAGCGGAGCTGCCGACGGCTGTCATTATGTCCTTCCTCGTTCTCCACGAATCTGTAAGTGGACTGCAATGGTTAGGTGTAATTGTAACGATGTTAGGCATAGCGCTGCCAGAATTATTGAAACGAAGACGACGTGCCCATCGTCTTCAAACCGAATGATACAAGTGGATCTCCGAGTAAGTAGGAGATCCACTTTTTTTGCGCAAAAAAAAGGCCAATAGGCCTTTAACGTGGAAGCTATACAATCGCAAGTTGTTTCACTTCAAGCTTAACTGTTGTTAAATGAGTAAGCTCAGGAAGTGAGAAAAACTCAGCTAATCGACGAAGGCGCATGTAAATCGTTCGTAGAATAACAGAATCCAATTCAGTAATCATCGCTCGATTTGCGATATAGTCGGTCATACTCATTTTGATTAGAAAAGGACTATTTCTTAAATCTGTAAATTTCTTAGGTTGATGCGGGTTACCCAAGTTAGTCAAATATTTAGTTTGTTTCAAAGCGGATTGAAATCGCTCGACACAGGTTTTGGAAACGGGTATGTACCTTTTGCCGCCCATGGCATCAGACACAGTAAGTATTTGCTTTTTTTCATCTAAGGAATTACTTTTCAAATAAACAATTTCGTGAGGGGCGACACCMTCGATAAGCAGTCGAATAATAATAGCATCTTGCGGATTGATACATTGTGTCTCGATAAATTGGATTTTCTCTAGAGTAAGAATACGAAATCAACATCCCTTCAAGTTTCAACTTAATTTTCTGCAAATTACATTTGGTTTTCAGAAATAAGCAACTATACATGATATGAGATGTGCGGATTGAATATGCCTAGAACTTTGTTATGAGGTTATGAGGTAACTATAGCTGAAAGTAGAGAATGGAACAATGAGGGAAAAGCCCTAAATAATGTTAGTCTAAATTCGACAAATTCATCGTTTGAACCGATAACGGCGTAAGAAAAAAAGGGGATCTCTGGTTTATGTTGAAATGGAAAGTAGTAAAGTTAGGGAGGTTGGTGAGGAGATGGGGAACGAAATAGAGAAATTGAAAAAAGTCTTAGGGTTGCGTGATGCGATTGGTATTGCCATAGGCCAAATGGTAGGTGCGGGAATTCTTTCCATTACTGGGGTAGCGATAGCATTAACCGGGACAGGTGTTCCGCTTGCGTTCTTGCTATCTTCCGTGTTCATGCTTATCATTACCATCCCACTTGCTGTACTTGGATCTGTGCTTCCGACGACAGGTGGGATGTACACGTATACCAGTCGATTGCTATCGCCTAAAGCGGGGTTCGTGTATCTAAGCTTATTCACTTTTGGACATCTCACAATCGCTGTTTATGCCCTATCGTTTGCTCACTATTTGCAAGGGATTGTGAAAAACGTACCCATCATGTTTGTAGCTTCCCTTGTACTAACTTTCTTCTACCTCATCAACCTATTCGGAATAAAATTCATGTCAACTTTGGGGAGGGTGCTTATCGTCACCAAATTAGTATCCCTTTGTATGTTCATTGCGTGGGGAATGTCGGAGGTCGACTATACGGTATTTCACCCAACTTCCTATTTGCCACGCGGTATCAGTGGCTTTCTAATGGCTGTTGGAATCACATCATTTGCATCTGGTGGGGCTTACGCTGTTGTCGAACTTGGCGGAGAGATGAAACGGCCTAAGCGGGATATCCCGTTAGCGATTTTAATCAGTTCTGGTATTGTAGGATTGCTTTACATAGGAATGGGGATTGTTGCAACTGGCGTATTGCCCATATCGGAAGTTGCAGGGGAGTCTTTGATTGATGTGGCTACATCGATACTGCCTAAGCCGTTGTTTTTATTTTTTGTAATTGGCGGGGCCATGTTCGCTTTGGCATCAACGTTAAATGTTACGTTCTCTTGGGTGACTAGAGGGATGCTGGTCGCATGCAGGGATGGCTGGCTGCCAGCATCACTGKGGAGGGTGAATCGAAGATTCGGAACGCCACATTGGCTGCTAACTTTTTACTATATTCTGGGGATCATTCCTATCCTGACGGGGATATCTCTTGAAACCATTTCCCAACTCGGAGTAGGCATCTTACTCATTGCAAGCATTTTCCCCGTCTTATCCGCTGCGAGACTTCCGCGTGCATTCCCAGATTTATATCAAAGCGCTCCTTTCACAATGAAACCCTACCTGCTTTACTTGATTGTAAGTATTGCAGTCGGGTTGTTAATGTTCCAAGGATATCTCTTGTTAAGCCGATTGTCTGTTCCATTACTTCTTGGAAATGTAATTATTATTGTTGCTGCAGTTCTCTATGCCGTGATCAAAGGGAAGAAGCCGGATCTTCCCCGGAGTAAACCTGTAACTGCACACGAAATTACAGACGTCACATTACCGCAATAATGGTTTTAAGTTCCTTCATAAATTCTTTGCAAGGCAGTGAAAGGTGCCGACTCTTCAGGCGCAAGGATCGGAAGGAAACGCCTAAATCCACGCCTGTGATTTCGAGTGCGACGATACTGCCTGTTTCCAGATAAGGATCATATCTCATTCCTGTCTCCGTATAGAAGCCGATCGCGATTCCTTCGGCAATAATCCGCTTAGCTGCTTCTGAATTCCCCAACTTAAATAGGATGTTAGGCTCCCCATGCTTTTTGAATATGTTCATAAGGAAATCAGAGGATATCAAAAGGGGTTCTAGCAGGAGTTCTTCGATGGAGATGCTAGTACGGTGTGATAAAGGGGATTTTTTACCCACATAGGCCATAATACGGCATTCTAGCAAATGTTCTGTCACCAGTCGCGCATGAGTGTTGGTATAATTGGTGCCAACAGCGATGAGTCCCAGATCGACTTGTCCACCGAGTACTTCTTGTACAATCTGTGGATAATTCATCTCCATCATGATAAGTTCAACATCAGCGTGCTTATTTTTGAAGATAGCTAATGTTGGAGGAAGAATACTTAAACAAAGACTCGGTACAGAGGCGATGGAAAGAGAGCCTGACAGTTGATTGAATTGAAAACCTGCAGTTTCTCTAAGTTCTTCCACTTTATTCATGATCTCTATGGCTTTGCTAATAATTAATTTCCCGTCTTCCGTAGGAATGGCTCCGGTGCGCGAGCGAACGAAAAGCTTCACGCCTAGCTCTTCCTCTAAGCTGACAATCGCTTGAGAGATGTTCGGCTGGGATACGTGAAGCTTTTCCGCTGCTAAAGAAATGGAACCTGTTTGATTGATTTCAATAATATAAATGAGTTGTTCAATTCGCATAGTTCACCTTTTCTGTATGCCAGTTATGACGTAACTATATCCGAACTGATGGAGATGAACAATATGAGAGAAGGACTATTTTAGGAGACGCCATATTCGACTTGACTGAGACTCTGCTCCCGTTGTTGCCCGTTATAAACGATGCGAGATAGCAAAATGCTAATTTCATATAGAGCGAATAAAGGGATGGCTACCATCAGATGCGAGATTAAATCAGGTGGTGAAATTAAGCTCGCTGTAATAATCAGAATCAGATAGGCATATCTTCGGACTTTGTTTAATAATTTAGGATTCAGCAGCTTTAGTTTCGTAAGGAACATGACGACAATCGGAAGTTCGAAGGCTAAAGACAACGGAATGATAATATTGAGCATGAAGCTAAAATATTGAGCAACACCGTAGGTCTGAGTTAATCCAAGGTTTTCGGTAACGCCTAATGTAAATTTGATACACATGGGGAATACAACGAAGTAACCGAAAGCTAATCCAATCATGAAGCATAAGAACGTATAGGGGATGTACCGAAGTGTGGCGACTTGCTCATCTTTGGTAAGTCCTTTTTTGACGAAAGCCCAAATTTGATAAAGGATAAATGGTAGTGTAAGTGTGAGCGAAACGGCGAATGCAATCAACATATAGATGCGAATGCTATCCATCGGTGAAAAGACATGCCACGTAATATCGGATGCTGTGGAGCTTTGCTTAAGGTAAAGTAAAATATTCTGAGCGAAGACGAATCCAATAATTAAGGTTAGAATGACAGCAATGAGGACGCGAATAATACGTGTGCGTAGTTCGGTTAAATGTTCGACAAGTGACATCATTTCTTTGATCTGCATAGGAGCCCTCCAGTCTAATTGGTGAGGAAGTGTTAGGAGCCGGCTAGCATTCGTCTTAATTCTACCGTATGAAAGCCGTTAGTTAGCTTTGTGTGAATATCCATAATGGTTTGAATATCCTCGAAGGAATATTTACGAACGCCTCCCTTGCTTCGGTCTGGAAAAATAAGCTTGYGGTCCTCGTAGTATCGAATTTGCCTCTCTGTTAACCCCGTTAGTTCACTTACAACACCAATTTGAATTACTTTTTTCTTTGTCATCATCAGCCTATACCTCCAATTTAATGTAAGGTTAATTAACTTATATGTGACATTTAATAATGAAACTCTATCATTATATGGAAAAACGATCAAATAAACGATACTTATCTTAGTATAATTAAAATTTATGTCATATTATCTTACATAAAGTAATGACTGTTCATGTCTTCGCTGTTAAGTTTAAGTAGCGGATAGCCAAACTTAAACTGAGGAGATGGAAGCATGGAGAAGACACCGATCCAAGAAGATCAAATTACACGTAGACAATTTTTGACAAAAGTCGGCAAATTAGGAGGGTCAGCCGCAATATTCAGTGTGATGGGTACTTTAGGACTACTCTCCCCGGAAACGATGAAAGCCGCAGATTACACGCCGCCATCGGGAAGGGATCTTACATCTGCGAATCGTAATGGCAAGAAAGTCATCATCTTAGGCGGTGGGATTGCCGGGATGACAGCAGCCTATGAGCTGGGTAATGCCGGCTATCAGTGCACCATCCTAGAAGCGAGAGCACGTTCAGGCGGACGAGCATGGACAGTGCGTAGAGGGACAACAGTAACAGAGATTGGCGGCGTAAAGCAGGTGGCTCGCTTCGATAATGGCATGTATTTCAATGCAGGGCCGATGCGAATTCCTCAATTTCATGTGACGCTGGACTATGCCCGCAAATTCGGAGTTGCCATAGAACCCTTTAACAATGTGAATGAGAGCGGGTATTACTATAATGAAAATGTAGGCGAGTTATCAGGCGTAAAAGTTCCTAAGCGGCAGGCCAAAGCCGATGTACGTGGTTATGTGGCAGAAATGCTGGCTAAAGCTGTTAATCAGAAAGCGTTAGATCTCCCTTTGACAACAGAAGAGAAAACGAAGCTTGTTGCGTATTTGAAAAGCGAAGGGGATCTAAACGCGGATCTGTTCTATAAAGGTTCAAGCAGAGCTGGTTATGTTGAAGAACCCGGCGGTAAATTTGACGCAGGTGTTCGGAAGGATCCATTTAGCTTAAAAGCGATCATCAATTCTGGTTTTGGTCAATTCCTCAGCAGTGAGTATAGCTATGATCAGCAAATGATGATGTTCCACCCTGTTGGCGGGATGGATATGATTGCGAAGGCGTTCGAGAAACGCGTAGGCGACAAAATTCAATTCAATGCGGAAGTTCATGAGATTAAACAGTCTTCTGATGGCGTTAAGATTTTGTATAAGGACTTAAACAGCGGAGCAAATAAAGAGATTGATGGAGACTTCTGCATCTGTACCATCCCGCTCCCTGTCCTCAAGAACATTAAAGCGGATTTCTCTCCTGAAATGTCGACTGCAATCGCTAAGATAAGCTATGCTGCTGCAGGTAAAATTGGTCTTCAATTTAAACGCCGCTTCTGGGAAGAAGATGAGATGATTTATGGCGGAAGCTCATTGACGAATATGGATATTGCCAATATCTATTACCCGCCGAATGACTATTTTTCCAAAAAAGGAATTCTATTAGGATATTATTCATTCGGAGGGAACGCAGATAAATTAGGTAATATGTCACTTGCTGCGCGAGAAGATTATGCCTTAAGCCAAGGAGCGAAGATTCACCCACAATACCACAAGGAGTTCGAAACCTCTTTCTCTGTGGATTGGAAGAAAATTAAATATAATCAAGGCGGCTGGGCTTCCTATACGGCAGACGATCGTAAGAACTATTATCCAACCCTATGCAAACCCGATGGTCGTATATATTTGGCAGGGGAGCATATTAGTTATATCACTGCTTGGCAAGCTGGGGCTATTGAATCTGCGCGGAAAGTTGTTACCGAAATTCATGAACGCGTAATGAAAGAATAGAGAAGAAGGAGTGAATCATGATGATAATATCGAAAAAGTGGAAGACAATCGTAGCAGCTACCGTTGGTTCATGTCTGATTTGCGTAAGTGCCTATGCGGCTGGGACTGAGAAATCAAGTAAATATAATGCAGAGCCAATTAACGAAGTCGAATTTTATGGGAATCCTGCTTCTTCCATTGCTGCGGGTGTGTCAGTCCCTGCGGGAGCCTCCTATCTATTCACAAGCGGTACCGTGCCGCCCGTTATCAATAAAGAAGGCAAAACCGTATATGAACGCTATGGGGATACGAAAACACAGGGGATAGGCATTCTAAAGGCCATTGAAACGCAATTAAAAGATAAAGGCCTCACACTTGCAGATGTTGCCTATCTTCGTGTCTATGTGACGCCAGATGCAGCCAAAGATGGCAAGTTCGATTATCAGGGCTGGTTTGACGCGTATGCGCAATTTTTTGGAACAGAAGCTAATCCTGTGAAGCCAGCACGTTCTACGGTTGGTATTGCAAGTCTCGTTAGCTCCGATTGGCTGATTGAAATTGAAGCCGTAGCTGTGTATCCAAAGCACCATAACCAAGACTAATGAAACGGAGATGATGTGCCTGTGCTGCAAAATATTGGATTACCTGGACTCATGTTAATTTTAGTCGTTGTATTGGTATTGTTTGGACCGTCTAAGCTGCCTGAACTTGGTCGAGCTGTAGGTCGTACCCTGCATGAATTTAAAAATTCAGCCAGGGAGCTCGTAGGTGAAGGGAAGGAATCCCCTGAGCATCTTGAAGCGCCAGAAAAACGTGTGGAAAAGGTCAACGCATAAGATGACCTGATAACAGATCTTGTTTATTTTCTCTCGGGAGAAAATGGCAGGATCTGTTTTTTTGTGTGCATGCATCGCATCTAAACAAAACACAGGAATTTCTAGAATTTGTACAATTGTTTTGTACAAGGATGTGATAGAGTGTGCTCACGCTCATAATGTAAACCATTTCCATAATCGGGAGGGATAGCTTTTGAAACTTAGCACAAGTGTTGATGTCACCAAGGAGCCCTTTCATCTGAATCATGAGAAATCAAGTCGAAATCAAAATTGGGAGATCTATCATGCCCATTCTTGTATGGAATTCCTCTATGTGTATGAAGGGGTAGGACGTGTGGAAGTGAATAAACGCTGGTACACCATTGAGCCAGGCAGCCTTTTAATTTTCCAACCATTTCAATTGCATCGCATTCAAATCCAAGGTCCCTTTGTGCGATCAATTCTGATGTTTGATCCTTACAGATTGGATACAGCGCTGCGCGCGTTTAGCGGGATTCGCACATGGTATAACACGCTTTGGAAGCATGCGTTAACCGGTCATGTGATCCCTCAGCAACAGCATTTAGCCAAATGTTATGAGCATTTACATAGAAAACTAAGTCGTGTTTCGACGCACAAACAGCAAGAGGAATTTGTCTTATGCTTATTATCTATGCTTCAGCAGCTTGAGCCTTATGAAAGTGAAATTTGCCATACTCAGAAGGAGAGGGCGAAGCTGAGCAGTAATCATACGGCTGGGCAAATCACAGAATGGATCGAAAAGCATTACAAGGATAAATTTGATTTGCAACGCATGTCAGAGGATTTGCATCTCTCCACCTTTTATTTATCTCATGTTTTTCGGCAGTCAACGGGGCGTACGATAACGGAATTTATTATATCCCGCAGATTAAAGGAAGCTTGTCTCTTGCTCGAAACCACTTCGAAATCGGCTAGTTATATCGCTCAGGAGGTGGGCTTTCAGAATGGGTCTTACTTTTCACGTGTGTTTAAGAATATGCTTGGAACGACGCCGAAGTCGTATCGCATGCAGGTATAAAAAGACAGCAACACAGTGCAAGTTCTGAACAATAGCTGAAAACATGTGCACGCGATGATCTTTTATAATTTTATTTGTAAGCGCTATCTAATGGTGACTAAGGAGGAGTAATAATGTTAAAGCTTTTCAAAGATTTGAATGGTAAGGCAGGGGCTGTTGTGCTGCTCTCAACGGTGATTCTGCTTGCAGTTCCAGCAATTGCAGGAGCGGCGACAACCACACTAAGTCCATCAGATGATTCTTATGTGCATGAAGGTAGCCCGACAAGCAATTATGGAACAGCCACTTCGTTGTATGTGAAAAATGACCCAGGTGCATCTCGTTACACGTATCTCAAATATAGTCTCTCGGGCCTTTCAGGTGTAACGAGTGCGAAGCTCCGGATTTATGGCAGCGCCTCCGCGTCAACCGTTCTATCTGCGTATCAAACGACCGATAGCTGGTCGCAATCCGCGATTACCTGGAGCACGAAACCAACGGTTGGCAGCTCAGCAGGTAGTGTTGCCATCAATACGACGACGACGTACAACGAGATTGATGTTACTGCGTATGTGACTGCGCAAGCGGCAGGAGATGGTGTCGTTTCATTTGCACTTCAAGAAAGTGTCGGGAAATATACAACACTGAATAGTAATGAGAATGCTTCGAACAAGCCGCAACTTGTTGTCGTTAGCGGTGGAGGTACAGGTGGGGATACCCAAGCGCCGACAGCGCCTAGTGGATTTAATGGCACAGCGGCTTCCAGCAGCCAAATCAATCTCAGCTGGAGCGCTTCGACAGATAATATGGGTGTAACGGGCTATGATGTGTATCGCAATGGCACGTTCCTGAAGACCGTGACGGGTACTTCCACGAGTGACACGGGTTTAGCAGCGTCTACCTCGTATAGCTACTACGTCAAAGCTAAGGATGCGGCTGGGAATGCTTCAAGCCAAAGCAGCACAATTAATGTGACAACGACTGCGGGAACGCCGCCTAGCGGTTGTACGAATGCACTGACGACAACGGTTGCGATTCAAAATGCGATGAAAAATGCAGTGGCAGGGTCCGTCATTCTGCTTGCCCCAGGTAATTATGTGGGTGATCGTTCGACGAGTGGCGACCCGGGTGGGCAGGGATTATTCTATTCGGACAAAAACGGAACGGCTGCCAATCCGATTGTGCTGAAGAGCTGTGATGCGGCTAATCCAGCTGTGCTCAAGGGTGTGAATGTGAACGATGGCTCCTATGGCATTCATTTAACTGGTAATTATTGGGAGGTCCGAGATATTGAAATCACGCAAGCACAGAAGGGTATCATTATCGACAATGGGAACAACAATTTGTTAAATAATGTAGAAGTTCACAATGTAGGTGATGAAGGTGTCCATTTCCGCGACGGCAGCTCCTACAATACTTTGTCGTACTCGCTTATTTACGATACAGGGTTGTATCAAGCGGGGTATGGGGAAGGTGCGTATGTGGGTTCCGATTCAAGCTCACCATATGAGCATGTTGTAACAGGGAATGTGATTAGTCATACGAATTTCGATGGCGGTATTACAGCAGAGCATATTGATGTGAAGGAAGGTGCCAGCGGAACGATTATTGAGTACTGCACGTTTAATGGTACTGGAATAAGTGGGGCGAATAGTGCTGACAGCTTCGTTGATGTAAAAGGTGTGAATACGATTATTCGCTATAATCAAGGGTATCGGAATGGCAACGCGAACGTTGTAGATGCCTTCCAAGTACGGACGCATGGTTCGGACTATGCGACTGGTGTGAATAATTCGTTTAACAATAATACTGTGAATTTGGACGGTGTGGCAGGATACGTCGTCTATGCAACGAGTGCGGCAACAGGAACCACAGCGACGAATGATGTGCGAACGGGTGGAGGGAATCTGTATAACTCGAATGTGAACAAATAAGGTAGTGGGGAGTCCGAGAGGGCTCCTTTTTGCCGTGTATGACAAGCTAAATATCGACATTCTGTCGTAAGTATGGGATTATGAGGAGAAGAGTTTGGTAACTATTACGCAGGGAGTGAAAGGCATGTCACGCAAGTGGGAAAGAATGGTAAGTAAGAATACGAAAAAGGCAAATCAAACCCGATCTAAACAAGGGATGGCGCCGATTTCAACAGATCCGGATCGTCCGGTCGTGTTTAAAGGAAGAAGCATCCTATTGGCTGCGTTCTTCATCGTAGTTTCGCTCTTCTTGTTATTTACATTGACGAAAACCGAAGGGGATAAAATGTACTGGTATACAACGCTTAGCTACTTGGTAGTCGGCGTACTTATTTATTTCGTGCGGAGACCGTACTTGCGAGTGACCAAGACGAATCTCTCGAAGCGAGGACTGGCCCGAGAATTAGTGCTTGGTGCGGAAAATATTAAAGAGATCGTACATGCACCTGGTCAAATTATCATCGAGCTTACGGGCAAGTCTCCTCGTTGGGTATACAACAAAACGTTGAACCGTTTTGATATTGTGGCGATGGCGTCTAAGCTGAAAAAATTTGCTGAAAACAATAAAATTTCCTTTGTAGATAAAACCGTATAGGTAAGAAGCCTCCAATTCCACTTTTTGTGGGGTTGGGGGCTTTTTTTGTAGAGGCAAATTTACCTTCTGATGTGTCAATAGTGATGTTTTTCATCACTATTGCGTAGAGAATGCCATCGAACACCGTTTATAGTGATGTTTTTCATCACTAAGTCGGTAAGATCACTATCGTTCGCGTGTTTAGTGATGTTTTACATCACAATTGCGTAGAAGTTGCCCTCGATACACGACTATAGTGATGTTATTCATCACTAAAGCGTTGTGTGGCAGAGGGTTTCCGGCGGTGGAGATGCGTGGGAATCGAGAATGATCGTTAAAACAATCCTGAACTTTGAATCGCCGCATAAAATTGGCTGAACTCCTCAATCGTCAACTGTTGCTGGGCATCGGAAAGCGCAGTCGCCGGATTTGGATGGACTTCGACCATGATCCCATCCGCTCCAGCGGCCAAGGCTGCCTTGGCACAAGGTGCGAAAATATCCTTGCGTCCCGTGGAATGGGTCACATCGACCAAGACAGGCAAATGGCTCTCTTGCTTCAGAATTGGAACTGCTGAGATGTCGAGTGTATTTCGCGTCGCCCGCTCATAGGTTCGGATGCCACGTTCAATTAACATCACCTGCGTATTGCCGCGAGATAGGATGTATTCGGCAGCATGCAGGAATTCGTCAAGCGTAGCAGACAGGCCGCGTTTCAAAAGAATGGGAATGCGAACCTCTCCTGCCGCCTTCAGTAGTTCGAAATTGTGCATGTTTCTTGCGCCAATTTGGATCACGTCGATGTATTGGCCCGCGATTTCGATATGGGCGGGATCCACGATTTCGCTGATCGTCTGGAGTCCGAATTCGTCGGCAACATCTTTGAGAATTCGTAAGCCTTCCAAGCCTAGCCCCTGGAAATCATAGGGGGATGTGCGAGGCTTGAAGGCGCCGCCGCGCAGCACAGTCACGCCAGCGCTTTTCATAGCCGCAGCAACTGCGCGTACTTGCTCGTAACTCTCGACCGAGCAGGGACCCGCGATCATGATCGGTTTACCTCCGCCGATGGCGGCCGGACCAAGTTGAATGATGGTGTCTGCTTGTTGCCGCTTACGACTAACGAGCAGCTGTTTCTTGTGAACTGTTTGTTGCAGAGTCAGCGAGGCTTGGAAGATTTGTTTGAAAAGGTGACGAATGGTATCGTCATCGAAAGGGCCTGTATTTCGTGCAACCAAGGCGTCTAGCATTTTCTTTTCGCGTAGCGGGTCGAATTTCGGCACGCCTTGTTTTTCCTTCTCCAGCCCGATCTCTTKGGTAATGCGTGCTCTTTCGGAGAGTAGTTCCCGCAGACTCTCGTTAATTTCATCAATTCGATCTCTTAAGGCATCGATACTTGTGTTCTCCATCTATGTTCACCCTTTGGATTTACATCATATTGGCTTTACCGCTTTGATATTTATGCGCATAAACCAATTTATGTTACAAGGTAGCCGATGTGCAGTTTCTTTCAGTAAAAAGATGTTTATAGAAGTGAATTAGAAATTCTACAACTCATATCCAATGATAGGATCGAACCGGCTTATATAACGGGCATCAGACAAGGAGGCTAGCATACTATTACGTAAGTAGATCAGAATTKGGTTCTCGAGTTGTACCATTCTTCCCATCGACCGAGACATCCGCACGATTCGGTTTGCTCGATCCATACGCTCCTTCTCATATGCTGAAAGTGCAGTCGGGATATCGGGATTTCGGAGGCATCTTGCCAGTACAATGGCATCTTCAATCGCTTGCGCACCTCCCTGTCCCAAATTGGGCATCATCGGATGTGCGGCATCGCCGAGGAGCGTCATCGTGCCTGAACTCCACTTTGGTAATGGGGGGCGGTCAACGATGTCATGGGCCAGAATCGTTGATGCTTCCGTTGCTTCAATAGCAGATGCGATTGGACTATACCAACCGTGAAATTGACGCAGCAGTTCAGATTGTCTCTCTTCTACCGGAGGTAGTTTCCTTGAGGAGCATTAATCGCGGCAAACCAGAAGACACGACCGTTGCCAAGACTTGAGAGACCGAAACGTCTTCCTGGTCCCAAGGCCTCGAAGCCCCCGCCATTAGTTGTGTTGCGGGTCTCCTCCTGATTACACACGCCTCTTAAAGCCATATATCCCGAATAACGGACTGGACTTTGACCAAAAAGCCGTTCTCGTACGGCAGAGTGAAACCCATCGGCACCAATAATGACATCAGCCTTTTCCTGTGTACCGTCTTTGAAAACGGCGATTACTCCTCGATCACTCTGAATCCCATCGATCCATTGTTTATTGGTTTGAATAGGTGTCGTCGCCGTTACTGCTTGCACAAGAATTGCTTGCAAGTCAGCTCTATGAATGACATAGCTTTGCGTTCCGTATAGTGCCGCTTGTTTGGCAGCTGGAAGGCTTGTAATCAGTGTGCCATCCCACCTTCGAATGTCAGCATGAACAACGGGTGCCCCCACGTACCGGATGGCTTCTCCAATGCCAAGCAAATCGAGTGCTTTCATGGCGTTGGCTGCGAGCACAATTCCAGCCCCGGCTTCTCTCAGTGATGATGCCTTGTCGTATACTGAGACTCGCCATCCCTGCTGCTGAAGTGACAATGCTGTACATAATCCACCGATTCCTGCTCCAATTACTATTGCTTTCCGTAACGTTACTGCATCCATATGTATAACCTCCAGCTTCGTTAGATCGCCGCTATACTACGTAGTCTCATCATAAACAATGAGCGCGTTGATGACCACCCACAAAAGTATGCCCGTAGTCATATTCGTTCAGATATAAATGGGTAGTCTCTTTTAGTTGTAGTCATTTTTCTGCTAGATTTGGAATAATAGTTTAGGAGGGGAGAAGAAGGGGGAATACGGGATGCTCACATTAAAATCATGGACKGGTTTATTTCAAAAAGGAACAACAGACATCTACCATACTGTCAAAGTACGGGCGCCTCGCGACTATTTCGACCGGGCAGATGCGTTCTTGGAGGATATTGTGTACACATCACAAGATGAGCTTAGTGGGATTAATAAAACCTTTCTCGTTAAGCTTTTATTTGATAATTTCATGGATCACGTCCGTAAAGGTAAGGATCTGTATACGTATATACTGCAGCTTAGAACTAAATATGGCAGCGTTATAGCAAATGTAAATCCGAATGAACGACCGCCCGCGGGGAGTGTGCCTGGCTTTCAGTGGGGGTTATCTTTTCAGGAGGGACATTCAGAGGGGACTTCTTTTCTAACATTAAACGTAAGATTACACCCAGCCGAGGTAAATCGGATGCGTGTATTTTTCGATGATATGAACTGGAAGCATCATCATCCATTGAATATGGAATTGAATGAGCTGTTGTCGCTGCTTTTTATTGAGTTTATAACGGAGCTTCGGAATGGGTTGTCGGAGCAGACGAAGGAAGAAATCATTGCGGCTATTGTTCATAAATGGGAAGAACAATAGCTCGCTATCTCTATGAGAGAGGTTGTGCGGATGAGCGAACAATGAGCTCAGAAGGCAGCATGATTCTGCGTGATGCATCGCTAGCTTCTCCTTCTATGCGTTCAATTAGTAGTTGCATGCCTAATTTCCCGAATTGGTAAGCTGGTTGTGACGCAACGGTGAGAAATGGATTGATTGCACCTGCTGGTCCGAAGTCGTCGAAACAGACAACAGACATATCCCTTGGTACTTGTAGGCCGCGATGGCGCAGGGATTGGATGACTCCAAGGGCCAGCATATTATTAGCTGCGAAAATAGCGGTAGGGGGATCGTCAAGCTGGAGCAGCTCATGGAGTGCGGTCTCATCGTGGAAATCGCGGTAACCCAGATGGAGCACGAGTGAATCATCGGGGGTTATTCCGCCTAGTTGAAGCGCCTCATTGTAGCCTAAATATCGCAATCTAGCAGTTGAAACATCCTGTGAACCATTAATTAAAGCGATACGCTGATGCCCTTGTACAATCAAATGTTCAACTAGATTGCGTGCGCCTTCTTTGCTGTCGCCAAGGACAACATCCGCATCAATACCCGGGATTTCCCGATCCAATACAACAAATGGAATCTGATGCTTCTGTAATTGCTGTAAATTGTCATGAGAATGATCGCCTGCTGGTGCGAATAAAACGCCATCCACCCATGTAGATAGAATCATATCGACGTAATCTTTCTCTTTCTCATAATCCTCATCACTATTGGCAAAAAGCAATCGATAGCCCGCCTTCTTCGCTGCATCCTCAGCGCCTCGTGCTAAGGTTGTATAGAACGGGTTGGTAATATCCGTGATGAGAAGAGAAATGAGATTCGTCTTCTGGGAAACTAAGCTGCGTGCTAATGCATTAGGAATATAATGGAGCTCTTCCATGACTTTCCGTACTCGCTTACGCGTCTCTTCGCTGATTCGGCCCGTATTATTGATCACTCGGGAAACCGTCATCGCGGAAACACCGGCCTTCTCGGCGATGTCATAGATTGTTATCACGTGTTAATCTCCTTTGCCAGACTGCTATCATTTCATGTATTTCATATTGTATAGAAATAAAGGATTGACAGCAAGACATAAAGTTGTTAATTTTGAGTTATCGGTAACACACACTATTCAAGGAGATGTTGATAAATGTTAAAAGGGATACCTTCCATCCTTTCGCCTGAGTTGCTCAAAGTGTTAATGGAGATGGGGCATGGGGATGAAATCATCTTGGCAGACGGGAATTTCCCGGCAGCCAGTCATGCAAACCGTCTATTACGTTGTGATGGTCATGGAGTACCGGAATTGTTGAAAGCGGTATTATCCTTGTATCCACTTGATACATACAGCGATCAGCCTGTTGCGCTTATGGCTGTTGTTCCTGGAGATCCAGTTGAAACACCGATCTGGGGCGAATACGAGGAGATCATCCGTGAATATGCTACACCAGCTATTACGTATGTAGAACGGTTTGCATTTTATGAGCGCGCAAAGAAAGCTTATGCCATCGTGGCTACGAGTGAAAAGGCGCTGTATGCCAATATTATTTTAAAAAAGGGCGTAATTAGTTAATAATTGAATTATCGATAACTCTTAGGTAATAGAACCGTATTCATACTCAAAAAGAAACGAGGTTACATTATGTCAACTGCATCCCTTAACTCGAAAAGACCAATTGGTAATACGGGCTTGTTTGTCTCTCCGCTCTGTGTTGGTGGAGCTCCACTTGGTGATATGCCGGAAATCTTTACTTTTAATGCGCCAGAGGAAACAGCTTTGGACACAATTCGCGCTGCCTTTGCAAGCTCGATTAACTTTCTCGACACTGCTGCTGCCTATGGTGAAGGCGAGAGTGAGCGTCGCATTGGCAAGGTAATTAAAGAGAACGGTGGATTACCGTCGGGTTTTGTACTTGCCACCAAAGCAGACCGTTGTTTACGGACTGGAGATTTCAGCGGAGATCAAATAAAAAAATCCATTGAAGAAAGTCTCATTCGATTAGGGCTAGATCGTCTGCAATATGTCTATATCCATGACCCGGAGCATTCCACCTTTGAAAATATTATGGGAGCAGGTGGGCCGCTTGAGGTGCTGAAAAACTTCAAGGAACAGGGGATCATAGATCATATTGGCATATCTGGAGGCCCCATCGACATGCTAATTCGTTATGTAGAGACAGGGGAGTTTAGCGCCGTTGAGACCCACAATCGCTATACATTGCTCAATCGCTCAGCGGAGCCGTTGCTTGATATCGCCAATCAATTGGGGGTTGCTGTCATTAACGCAGCACCTTATGGCAGCGGAATATTAGCAAAAGGGCCGGATGCTTACGCGCGTTATGCGTATAGTGAGGCACCTCCTTTGTTAATTGAACGTGCAAGATCCTTCATGAAAATCTGCCAGGAATATGATGTACCCCTTGCCGCTGCTGCACTCCAATTCTCCATGCGTGACTCCCGCGTCGCTAGTACTGTCGTTGGCATGAGCAAGCCGGAACGAGTAGCACAGACGTTGGAGCTCGCCAATTATCCAATTCCATTAGAGCTTTGGCCAGCACTGGACGGCATTGAATATTCGACTGAGGATCCTGAAGCAGAGAGATTCTCATAAAGGAGATAAGTATCGATGAATGAAATTTACMAATTTGATGAAATTGCTAGACTTCCATTACCTGGCGATAACTGTGCCGTTGCAACTCGAAATTTGGACGCTGGCACCGTTATTCATTTTGAAGGCGAAACTTTGGTCATAGATTATACTGTTTTGGAAGGTCATCGGTTTGCTGTGAAGACAATAAATCCCGGTGTTGAACTGCTTTCTTGGGAAATGCCGTTTGGAGTGGCTCTGCAAGAGATTCAGCCTGGTCAATATGTGATCAATGAAGCGGTATTGGAAGCACTTAGCGGGCGTCAGCTGAAATTCACTCTGCCTGCACAGCCTAATTTTTCGGATCAAATTCCTCCATTTGTTTTTGCTGAGGAGAATTTTAAGCCTGCTCCGGCATCACCCATGTACGCGCAAACTCGTACTTTTATGGGTTATCGTCGCAGTGAAACTCGTGGCGTTGGTACCCGTAACCACATCGTGGTATTAGGCACCACCTCTCGTACGGGTAGCTATTCGAAGCAGCTTGCCGCTCGACTACAAGGTGAACTGAAGAATTATCCCAATATTGATGGCATTGTACCTGTGGCGCATACGGAGGGTAGCACGGATAAGCTTAATAACCTGGATTTACTACTGAGGACGCTCGCCGGTTTTATTGTGAACCCTAACGTGGGTGCAGTCTTGGTAGTTGATTATGGCAATGAACCGGTAACCAATAAGATGGTGGAAGCATATTTGCGAGAACACAGCTACCCGATCGATAATGTGTTGCATAAGTTTGTGTCGCTCGAAGGTGGCTTTGAACAGAATCTGGCTCAAGGCGAAGAAGTCATAAAGGACTGGCTGCCTACTGTTAATGCCATGCAACGGACGGAGGAATCCATTAGTCACCTGAAGATTGGACTGCAATGCGGTGGCTCGGACGCTTTTTCTGGTATTTCAGCGAACCCGCTGCTGGGTTGGATTTCAGAAGAATTGGTACGCTACGGCGGAGCTGCCAGCATAGCCGAAACCGATGAATTAATTGGCGCGGAACCCTATATTCTGTCAAAGGTTCGTAACTTTGAAACCGCAAATAAATTCCTAGAACTCGTGAACCGTTTCAAAGAGCGCACGTCTTGGCACGGTGCTAGTGCAGAAGGAAATCCATCCGGTGGTAATATATTTCGCGGCCTTTATAACATTTATCTCAAATCCATTGGTGCTGCTCGTAAGAAAGATCCGATCACTCGCCTCGATTATGCCACAGAATACGGGGAGCTCATGAAAGATGGCGGATACTATTTCATGGATAGTCCTGGCAACGACCTCGAGAGCATCGCCGGACAGGTGGCTGCAGGCTGTAATATGATCTTCTTTACGACGGGGAACGGCTCGATCACCAATTTCCCTTACGTGCCGACGGTCAAAGTCGTCACGACGACGCGCCGCTACCAATTGCTGAATAATGATATGGATGTCAACGCTGGTAAATTTCTGGAAGGCGTGTCCATGGATGAGCTCGGCAAAGAGGTCTTCGAACTGACTATCCAAACAGCTTCTGGTCAGCGCAGTGTCGGCGAGAAGGCGGGTCATTCCCAGGTGCAGATCTGGCGCAATTGGCAGCAAAACGATGCAAGTCAGCTGGAGTTATTGCTCCATCCTTATAAGCCAACGGGAGAGCCTATTGAGATTCTAGAGGATTCAGATGTCAGTAATAGCTCATTTCAATTCTCCTTCACACGTCATCAAAACCGCCAGGCCAGCGACAACATCGGCTTAATTTTGCCGACCAGTCTCTGTGCTGGACAGGTAGCAAATATGATAACGCAAAAGCTGAATAAACAGGGTGTTGGGCAACCCGAGGTCTCACGTTATGTGGCTTTGGCGCATACAGAAGGCTGCGGCAATTCAGGAGGCCAAGCAGAAAAGTTGTATGCCCGCACGATGATCGGTTACATCACTCATCCGATGGTGAAACATTGTTTGCTGCTGGAGCATGGCTGTGAGAAAACCCATAACGACTATATGCATCATCTGATGGAAGAGATGGGTGTTGAAACGAGCCGCCTCGGTTTTGCGAGTATTCAGCTTGATGGCGGAATTACGAAGGTGACGCAGAAGGTAGAAGCGTGGTTTGCCGATCAAGTGGCAGCAGCTGGAGCAACTGAGAAGGAGACAGTCGGTCTGGAAGGACTGCGTATTGGCATCATAAGCGATGGTTCCATCTCCGATGATGAAGGAGAACAACTGGTGAAGCTGACCAAGATGATAGTTGGCGCTGGTGGCTTAGTGGTTATTCCTGCGAACAGCGATCTGCTTTCCACGGCTTCTTATAGCCGAAATATATTGACTTCGTCCGATGTCCTGCCGTCAATTGCCTATGGGGAGCATGTCCGTCGCAATGGCTTCCACATCATGGAGACCCCGACGGAGCATTGGGTGGAGACGGTTACTGGCTTAGCTGCCACGGGTGTAGAATTAATTATAGCGCTTGTCGGTAATCGTCCGATGCAGACGCATCCGTTCGTTCCTATGCTGCAAATATCATCGGAAACGGAAATGCTGCAAAACAATGACAATGATCTAGATTTGCTGCTCAGTGGAGATACGAATGAGTGGACGAACAGGATTCTTGAGCGCGTCAAGCAAGTCATTGAGCATACCTATACACCTCGTCTCTACCAGCAGGGTAATGTTGATTTCCAATTAACACGTGGCTTCTTAGGTGTTTCGTTGTGATATAAATTTGGAATTAGAATCTGAGGTATGGAAAAAGCCACTCTCAACGTTGGTTGGGGGTGGCTCTTTATTGTCAACTGTCCAAGTTAGATTCTTCGATCCAATTGATCCGTTTCGTAATCAGGTCAGCTAGCGTAGCCTCTGCGGCCGAAAACTCCTTTTGCAACTGTGAAACGACAGGGCGAATTTTATTCATGGCTGAAAGCGTTTGGCTCTGAGAATTCGTGATCCGACCTTGTACAATCCAGTCTGCAATGAGGCCATCAAACCAATAGTCAGCCATTTTCAGCGTGTTGCTGATATCAATTTCAATTTGAAAACTCCGATTCAAGTCGTTTAGTTCGTCACGAAAATTGAGGATCTGGTGATTAGCCTGATGAATAAACTGTTTGGCATCATCCACATGCGTATGCTTTGCATGGGTGCTAATCAAGCCGCCGCCACCCCATAAGTCCCATTTCCCCCAATTTTCTGCCTTCTCTAGACTATTGGAAGCGTCTGTCAAGGAAGCTAGAACAAGCTTTCCAGCAGTCAGCGCTTCTTGCAGTTCTTTGACCAAAAGCTTCTGATCATCGATGTTGTCGTCCATTCGTTCAAGCTCTCTAGATAATAGCGGTGCGTTAAAGAGCGCGGCTTCCTTCACTGTCATTAGCTTCTTATAGTCGTCTGCGGCGCGTTGATAGTTGGCGAGGTCATCACCGACTTGAATCAAAGCATTCTGTGCATCCAGAAGTGCCTGTTTGGCAGTTTCTAATTGAAGAGCAGCGTTAAGGACTTGTTGCCGTTCCATTTCAAGTTGCTCGGATTTACTGCGAAGAATCGTGTGGAATAAATTTGCAAGTGACATTCGCGTTAATCGCTCTACATCTGCCTGCTCTGATTCCAGTTGTAACTCAAGCCGTCCTATGAGACGTTCCTGCTCATATACTCTATTCAGAAGATCTTCTCTTTTGCGTTTTGCTTTATGCAGACGAAACATCCGTTCTTTCGCAACCCTCAATTGAAGGTTAAGATTATCTGGCATCTTCTTCCCTCGTTTCCCAGCATTTGTTAGATGGATCCCTTTTTCAATACGTGCGTAACGGTCGGGGGTTTCGGAAATTCTTACATATACAATATGTGACTTCAGTATGGTATAATTCATACTTTGTAAGTTTAGAGAGAAATAGGAGAAATCATATGATTACCAAACAACTTTCACCACTTGTTCAAACGTTAGATTTGAAACCGCACCCTGAGGGTGGATGGTACAAAGAGCTATGGAAAGCCTCATTCGAAATCCCTAAAGAAGTACTCCATGCAGCCTACTCGGGTTCGCGATACGCAGCAACTTCGATCTATTTCCTGCTTCACCCAGATGAATTTTCGGAATGGCACACGGTATTGTCCGACGAGTTATGGTTATGGCACTCGGGCAGCCCGATCGTGCTTACCTTAGGAGGAACGAGCGAGCAGCCGAAAGCGACACAGGAGATTATTCTAGGTCCTGATGTACTGAACGGTCAGCATCCACAGGCTCTTGTCCCAGCACATGTATGGCAAATGGCGCGACCGCTAGGCGATGAACCCGTTCTGGTTTCCTGTGTCGTTGCACCGGGGTTCCATTATGATGATTTCAGATTAATTAAGAGATGATAGATAGATAGATAGATAGATAGATAGATAGATAGATAGATAGATTTTGCTAAGTGCCAAGTAATTTGGTATCTTGAAGATAAGAATGATTTTAAGCGTAAAGCATACGCCGCTAGCTCTTTTTTGGAGCTGGCGGCGTTTTATTATCTTCTAAATGTGGAAAGCTTGTAGGCTTTCCGCCATTCGCACGCTAGCGCACAAATATTGTGCGCAAGGAGAGTGTCCCCGTCGGCGACAGCACGCTAGCGCACAAATATTGTGCGCAAGGAGAGTGTCCCCGTCGGCGACCGCACGCTAGCGCACAAATATTGTGCGCAACGGGATTATCCCCGTCGGTGACCGCACGCTAGCGCACAAATATTGTGCGCAACGGGATTATCCCCGTCGGCGACAGCACGCTAGCGCACAAATATTGTGCGCAAGGAGAGTGTCCCCGTCGGCGACAGCACGCTAGCGCACAAATATTGTGCGCAAGGAGAGTATCCTGTCGGCGACAGTACGCTAGCGCACAAATATTGTGCGCAAGGAGAGTGTCCCCGTCGGCGACCGCACGCTAGCGCACAAATATTGTGCGCAAGGGGATTATCCCGGTCGGCGACAGCACGCTAGCGCACAAATATTGTGCGCAAGGGGATTATCCCGGTCGGCGACAGCACGCTAGCGCACAAATATTGTGCGCAAGGGGATTATCCCGGTCGGCGACAGCACGCTAGCGCACAATTATTGTGCGCAAGGAGAGTGTCCCCGTCGGCGATCGCACGCTAGCGCACAAAACGCCAGCGCCCGTACAACTCGAATAAATCGCCATCCACACATCCCACACAATAAACGTAATAAAACACATATTCACATCGATTGTTGTACAATAAAATGGAGTTATGGCAAGTAAATGAACGAGGTGGCAGCATGGTTAATATTTTGGTTGTAGATGATGAGCCGATGATTTGCAAGGGTGTTGCGACGATTTTGAAGCAGTCCAAGTTGGACATTAACGAGGTATTCATCGCGTATAACGGGTTTGAGGCGCTGGATTTTATACATTTGGAGAAAATTGACCTTGTTTTTACAGATATTCAGATGGAGAAAATGAATGGGATCGAGTTGATCGAGAACATTTTCTTAGAGGATCCTTCGATTCCGATTGTGATTTTGTCGGCGCATGGTGAGTTTGAGTATGCACAGAAAGCGATCCGTTTTGGAGCGAAAGAGTATTTGGTAAAGCCGATTACGCCGCCGCATCTCATTTCCGTTGTGACCAAGCTGTTGAAGGAAAAGGAAGAGAAAGGTCAGCGCTTCGCGAATTGGGAAGGCTCGCGTTCCCTGCCTGGGCACATGACGCATGAGACGAATTATTATTTGAATGAATTGGTGACAGGAACGATCCATGAGTCCGAGGTTCCTACAATAAAAGAGACACTGGATAATCGCATGAATGGCACGTATTTTAGCATATTGACTATTAAATTATCATTAGAACGTGGCGGTATTCATGATCAGGAAATATCCACGTTGAAGGATCGCAGTTTGTTGAAATACGCAGCGTTGAACATTATGGAGGAAACTGCGAGTCAGTGGAGCCATCTTGTTTTTAATAATCATAACTCGACCTTCACCTTGCTGCTGCAAATTACGGAAGAGGAAAGCCGTGGCTCGATGCGTGTGAACCAGCTTTTGATGGTGGCTCAAATGATTCATACGAATCTGCTGAAATACTTGAATGTAAAGAGTCTTATCGGCATCAGTCGCATCCATGAGGGCATAACGCAGTGGCCAGTGATGTATAAAGAAGCACTCGAGAGCCTAACTTGTTGTGAAAGCAATAAAGGTCACTATATGTTCTATATTGAGGATAAAGACAGCATCAATCAGGATCCCGAATTAACCATAACTGGCGTAGATGAGGCGAACAACCGAATCGTATATGAGACCAAAGTGTACATAGAGGGTCATTTCTGCGATAAAGGGTTGAAGCTGCAGGATATCGCAGATGCGGTGCATTTAAGTCCGAATTATTTGAGCTATTTGTTCAAAAAAGTGATGGGCACGAACATCTGGGACTATGTCACGAAGCTGCGGATGGAAGAAGGGAAGCGTCTCATTCTGACGACGGATAAACGGCGCTACGAGATTTCCGAAGAAATCGGGTACGAATCACCGGAACATTTTAGCAAAATTTTCAAAAAACATTTCGGTATTAATATCTCGGAAGTGAAGCAAACAGGTGCGTAACATACGACATACTTAGCGTAATACGACACATCGCCCTTGCCTTGAACTCCCCTTATAATCAAAAATGTAGCAACTACAAGTGAATGCGATTCGAAAGGGGAACCAAACATGAGAGCAAAGAAAGCGTCTACAATGAGTGCGATTGCTTTAACGGTATTGATAGCGGGGTGCAGTTCCGGCAATGGAACATCAAGCACGACAAGCCCAGCTCCAGCGGCAAAAGAATCCACGCCAGCTGCTGCAACAGCTGCACCTGTTGCCAAGAAAGTAACGATTACAGCTCAAAGCTTTAAAGCCGATCAAAAAGAGAAGAATGATCAGTTAGATCAGCGTATTGCTCGTTTTAAAACCAAATTCCCGAATGCTGATTTCAAAAAGGACGACTGGCAGTACAATCCGCTCGAAATCGGGATCAAAATGGCTTCGAACAGTGCGCCAACCGAGTATACGACGTATGCAACGGAAGGCAAAGTGCTTGTCGATAAGAAATGGGTCGCAGACATTACCGATTCCATGACTTCATGGGCACATGCCAAGGATATGAATGATCTACTTTCTAAACCTTTTGTCGTAAATGGGAAAACATACGGTGTGCCGATTGATGGTTACGTCATGACGATCACGTTGAATAAAAAGCTGTTCAAAGAGAAAGGCGTAGACTTGCCGCCAATGGATTGGACTTGGGATGATCTGCTGGCAGCAGCTCGCAAAATCAATGATCCAGCGAAGGGGATTGCAGGCTTTATTCCTATGGGTAAAGGGCCGGAAGCGGGCTGGAACTGGACGAATTTCCTGTATGCTGCAGGTGGCGATGTACAGAAACTAGATAATGGTAAAGTAGTCGGCGTGTTCAATTCGGACGCTGGTTTGCAAGCGCTTGAATTCTACAAGAAGCTGAAGGATGAGAACCTGATCCCGCAGAACTGGGCACTTGGTTATGGCGACGCTTTGAATGCATTTGCTCAAGGGCGTGGCGCGATGGTTATGTGTGGCAGCGGTAACGCAGCGGATACGGCGATTAACGAAGGCGGCATCAGTAAGGATGATCTCGTTGTGTATCCTATGCCTTCATTTACGAAAGGCGGCAAACATACGGGCGTACTTGGCGGTAACTATCGTGTTATTAATCCGAAGAGCGATAAAGATCAACAAGAAATGGCGTTCAAATGGATTACGGATGAGTACTTTACAGACGATTTCTTGAACTCCACGAAGAAAGAAATCGAAGATCGTAAAGGTAAGAACCGCGTTTACATTCCACAACCGATCAACTACTGGAAAGATTCCTCGGATTTCGGTAAAAAGTATACAGATCTCTTAACGAAGTACGATAACGTGTTCAAATACGACCCACAATTGCTCGCTCTATGGGATGGTAAGCCAGAAGCGCAATACGAAGCTCAAAAGTTCTATACAGAAATGGCGAATGTTATTCAAAAAGTATTTACGACGAAAGATGTAGACTTGAAAAAAGCACTGTCTGAAGCCGCGACCAAAGTGCAAACGGAAACGTTTGACAAAGTGAAGGTCGAATAGGCAAGCCTAACTTACTTCTACCTGCGGCCGCTTATTCTGGAGTGGCTGTAGGTAGAGGTTTTCTCACTATAAGGAGTGTTTAGGATGGATGCAGAGCTGAGTTCACAACCTATTGTAGCAAGTCGGGTATCGAAGAAGAAAATGAGCTGGTATGTATGGGGTACGCTGTTTATTTTACCGGAAGTCGTCTTATTCATTATCTTTCTATGGGTGCCAATCTTCAAAGGGATTTTCTATAGCTTCTACAACGTTGATTTTGTTGATGGCAATCATTTCACTGGCTTAGCAAATTATGTGAGTATTCTGAAGGATGATCTACTTTGGATTTCAATTAAGAATACATTGATCTATATGGCTTTGGGTATTATTCTGGGCTTCTGGATCCCACCGTTAGTCGCTATCGCGGTTTCTGAGCTTCGTCGGTTTCAAGGGGCAGCACGTATTATCAGCTATTTACCTAGTGCAGTTCCTGCCATTGTTTTGTACGGCATGTGGATGTGGTTCTTTGATGCTGTAGGGCCGATTAACAGTCTGTTGCAGAAAATAGGCATAGACCAAGTTTCGTTCTTTAGTCCGAAATTAGCGATGGCTTCGATTGTTGTTCTAGAAACATGGCAAAGCTTCGGTGCGGCTACGTTAATCTATATCGCCGCGATCGTCGGGATTCCGAAGGATTTGTACGAAGCTGCTGAAATTGATGGCGCCAGTGTGTGGCAGCGCGTTCGTTATATCATTTTGCCTAGTATCAAAACCTTAATGGGATTATTGCTGGTTCTCCAACTGATCACGACCTCTCAAGGCTTCCAAGCACAACTATCGATGACGGATGGCGGTCCGAATAATGCAACGCTGACGTACTTGTTATGGCTTAACCACACGGCGTTCCGTGATTTGGAATTCGGCAAAGCGAGTGCCATGGGCAGCTTGATGTTCTTTGTGCTCATTGGAATGTCCATCCTTTACAACGTCATGCAGCGTAGGAGTGAGAAAGCATGAAGCAAGGCGAACGAGGATTAATTTCCCAGCATGATTTCAAAAAAGGTTCCGTCAAATTCGGTTATACCCTCATGGTGCTGCTCATCGTGGCGATTGCGGTTACGACCATCTATCCGTTTCTGAATACATTTTTTGGCTCACTGAAAACACGGGAAGAGTTTTTCACCTTTCCTCCCACCTTTTTCCCGAAGCATTGGATCTGGAAAAATTATGACGATGCTTTTAACAGCTTCGACCTGCCATTGTTGACGTTTTTGAAAAATACCATATTCATTTATATGGGGAATGTCGTGTGCTCCTTGTTATTTATCGGGCTAGCCGCATATGCGTTATCTCATTTGAAAGTTCCGTTCAAGCGCTGGATAACACTCTTCTTTTTCTCCACACTGTTGATTCCGCCAGCAACGTACATCGTACCAAACTTTTTGAATTTGAAAAGCTTAGGGATGATCAATACCTACTGGGCCTTCTGGCTGCCCGCGGCGGCGAATGCCTATTTCATGCTCCTGCTCAAAAATTTCTTCGATGGCATTCACAAAGAAGTACTGGAAGCTGCGCGTATCGATGGGGCAAGTGAGTTTAAATCTTTCATTCGGATTGCAATTCCGCTGTCGATGCCGATCATTGGTACGCTTCTCATGCTGTCGTTCTCAACGACGTGGAATGATTTCTACTGGCCGAGCATTGTGATGACGGATAAAAGTATGTACCCACTGGCCACAGGAATTTATCGTTATGTGGTGTACTCCAACTCGGTCATTCCGTGGAGTGTACGCTTCGCGGTGCTGACCATGGCGATGTTGCCGCCGGTACTGTTCTTCTTGATATTCCAGAAGTTTATGATTCGCGGCTTATCAGTATCCAGTGTGAAAGGATAGAGAGAAGCGTCCTTCAGAATGCGAATTCTGGAGGCGTTTTCTTTTGCGTTTAAAGGAGTTTCTTTCCGGCATAGCGAACGTACTGATAGTCTAACTAACAGCGGTGCTGCTCCTGGCAGCTTGACGGAAAGCTTTTTTGAAAGGATGGTAAGAGGGATGCGTACAATGCTGCAAAATATGAAGCTGATGAAAAAGTTGATCCTGCTGCTTATCGTCTTCGTGGTGATACCAACCCTCGTGTTGGATTTGGTCGTTGCCAAAAAGCTGGAATCCATTACAGAAGAACAAGTTGGTACAGCTCTGCTTCAATTAGTCCGGGGAAGTCATTTAACACTAGACCGTGAAAGCAGTGATTTTGAAGAAAAAACGGAGAAAATTATGATTTCGCAAGAAATCCAACAATTAGTGAGTGTTCCATCATCCTCTGAATATGAACGTTTTGAAATTTTCAAAGCGTTAGATAAATATTTGAACAATTACTCAACCAATTCGGTGCGATATTCCTTGTTTTTCTCGGATAAGGATAAGTTGTATTCGTTCGTTCCTAATTCAGATCTGTTGAATAATGGCGTGTTTTATTCGACGGATATGACGGATCTTTCGTGGTATAAAGCGGTTGGCAATGCGAAGGGCAAGGGGATAATTCGTGTTATAGATAAATTCGGACATAACCCGAACAACACGCAAACTGTGGCCTATTTGAGGCAGTTAAACAGTATATATAACGGCGAAACGGTTATTGGCTACTTGGTTGTGTCAGGTATTGAAACACCTTTACAGATGGATTTCGTCCCTTTTGATAAGTACAAAGATGCCCAGATTCTTCTGTTAGATCCCGATAACACGGTTTTAGCTACGAATACAGAAGCTTTCGGGATTGGCTCAAAGTTTGGTGTACCCGAAGGCAAGGAAGAAGGGGTTTACAAACAAATCGAGAGCGGTAATGAGATCATGTCGGTCATACATACGAGTGAATTTACGGGGACTAAGCTGCTGATGCGCGTTCCAGTCCAATCGATCATTATCGATCATATCAGTGTTCAACGTTTAGTAGATTGGATTATGTTGATTTATTTTTTTATTTTGATTTTGGCGAGTATGTATTTCATCCAATCGATTTTGAAGCCTATTTCTCGGCTGGCTCGAATCACGAATTCGTATCACCCTGGTAAACCTTTGGCCATTAGCATGCACGCGGAGAGTAAAAATGAGATCATGCTGCTGAGCAATCATTTCATCCGAATGACCAATCGCTTGAATCAAACGATTTATGATCAATATGAGCTTGAATTAAAGCATAAGGAAGTTGAATTGTCGATATTACATACACAAATTAACCCGCATCTTCTCTATAACACGTTGGAGTCCGTCTACTGGCATACGTTAATGGAGGGAGCGGCGGAATCAGCAGAAATGATTAAGGATTTGTCGCTCATTATGCGGATTGGGCTTAGTAAGGGTAAACTGCTCATTCCGGTGCTGGAAGAAATTAATCATGCGGAGGCGTATGTACGGCTCCAGCTGTTCCGCTATGAGTATGCATTTAAGGCGTATTGGGAAATCGAAGAGGAGGCCAAACGGTTTCTAATGCCAAAGGTGCTCCTGCAACCGATTATTGAGAATGCCATCCTCCACGGAATCAAGAATATGAGCCATGATGGGGAGCTTTGGATCAAAGTGAAACATACGGAAGGGAAACTGGTTATCAGCGTAGAGGACAACGGCTATCGCATGCCGGATATCGGGATGTTGAATGCCATTTTGCAGGGGAAAGAGAGTAGTAAGGGATTCGGCATTATTAATGTGCAAAAGCGGATTCAGCTGCATTTCGKGGAAGGCTATGGCCTGCAGTTTGCGTTGCGGGAGGATCAGGGAGTGCGGGCGTGGATTGAGATTCCGGCGGTGTTGGATGAGACGGATTTGAAGTAGGGGCGGGGGAGCTTCAAAGTGCAAGTGCAACCCGTACATCCCGCTGTATTACCGTGGCCGCTGCCATTTCTTGCGATAGACTAACGGCGTGTCGCCAGTACGGTCTCTGAACAGATTGATGAAGTGGCTGACGTTGTCAATGCCGAGGGTGGCTGCTATTTCGGATACGGGCATATCGGAGTATTTCAATCGTTCCTTGGCATGTGTCATTCGGATGCTAATCAAGTATTCGTGCGGCGAGAAGCCTGTATACTGCTTAAACCGTTTGGCCATGTGGTACTTGCTAACGGCATGTTCTCGAGCGAGCTCGTCTAATGAGATGGATTCCGTAAATCTGGATGTCAGGGTTTGACATATCGCATCGATGTAATCAGGCTTGTCCGATTCGGATAAGCCTATTTGCTTTGCAGAGAGGACGATCTCCGTCAGCAGCTCAACTAGCAACTTTGATGTGAGGAACTCTGTTGCAGCATTTCTTTGTTGTTGGATCTGCAGTGTTTGACGCAGTAGTGTGGATACGGGTGATTCGTTGTTTTGCTGCAAAACAGGCTCATGTGACGCTGCATAGTGCTCATAATAGGCGGACGACGCACTCCCGTGAAAATGTACCCATAGAAGCTCAAGCGGCTCCTGGGGGTGGGTCGCATAGTGATGATGGCTATCACAATGGATGAAAAATAACTGATGAGCTCCTAAAGAATAACTATTATCCCGATAAGTCAACTGTCCTCTACCTCGCAAAATGTAAGCAATCAAATAGGAGTCAAGACCTTCCCGTTCTGTGAAATAACCTGGGAATGTATGGAAATGACCGATTTCTTGTACATAAAACAGGTTCGCTTGGGCGAACGTGGAAGGACTTGAGATGAAACGAATCGAGTCTTCCGACCATGCGGTAGTGAAATTTTCTTTCATGTGAGAAGTACCTCCGAGATTACAGCAAGATTCTATTATTATAAACCAAGATCCTTGGATGATATCTTGATTGTAAGCCATTACAATAAGTATATAAAGCTATTATTTATGGACGAATGGAGATGCTTCGATGTCAATTTACCCAGCAATTAAGCCAAGTCTCAAGCCGCGAATTGGGTTGTACTCCGTGGGACTCCGAGCATATTGGGAGCAGTTTCCTGGTTTAAAGGAACGATTAGAAGAATATGGACGTTTTATTGAACGAAAAATGTCCGCATGGGCAGACGTATATTACTATGGCCTCGTTGATACGGAAGGGGAAGGGCGGAAGGCCGGTGAGTGGCTGAACGAGCGGCAAGTGGATCTTGTATTCTGCCATGCAGCAACCTACTCCACAAGTTCTACCGTGCTACCGGTGCATCAAATTTGTAAATCACCTGTTGTCTTCCTCAATTTGCAGCCGACGGCGAGACTTAATTATGAACAGTCGACGACAGGGGAATGGTTGGCGCATTGCGGAGCTTGTCCTGTGCCAGAGTTCGCCAATGTGTTCAATCGAGCGGGCATCCCATTCCGAGTTGTAAATGGCACGCTGGGGCTCGATTATACGCCAGCCATCTCATTGACGAATGAAGTGACGCATGAGCGCCGTGAAGCAGTGCGTGCGTGGAAAGAAATTGAAGAGTGGGTGCGAGCAGCAGGAGTACCTAGGACCTTGCAGCATAGCCGATTCGGTTTCTTAGGCAATACCTATAGCGGGATGCTAGATATGTATAGTGATTTTACGATGATTTCTGCGCAGACAGGTCTGCATGTGGAAGTGCTTGAAATGTGTGATCTGGACCGCATGCTGCGAGAAGTGACGGCGCAGGATGTGAAGCAGAAGCTGGATGAACTGTATGACATGTTCCAAATCAGCGGAGACTCCCCTTCGGATCCGATTGCGAAAAAGCCAACGGAAGAGCAGCTGGAGTGGTCTTGTCGGGTAGCTGCCGCGCAAGAGAAGCTAGTGCGCGCCTATGATTTAGACGCCTTGTCGTACTATTACCATGGCGCGCCTGGTGGTGGATACGAGAAGCTGCAAGGCGGCTTCATTGTTGGTCACTCGCTGCTTACAGCGCGTGGCATTCCTTGTTCTGGCGAAGGAGACCTGAAGACAGCTGTCGCGATGAAAATCAGCGATATTCTCGGCGTCGGTGGCTCCTTCTCGGAAATCGTCGTCGTGGATTATATCGACGAGACGATTCTGCTTGGCCATGACGGGCCGTTCCACATCGCGATTTCCGAAGGAAAGCCGATTTTGCGAGGCATGGGGCTTTATCATGGCAAGCAGGGCACGGGTGTGTCCGTCGAAGCCAAGGTGAAGACAGGCGCGATCACGACGCTGAATGTGACGCAGACGGGGGACGGGCGGCTGAAGCTGATCTCCAGCGAAGGCGAGTCGACGAACGGCCCGATCATGAAGATCAGTAACACACAGACGCCGGTGAAGTTCCGTGAGCACCCGGATGCGTACATGTCGCGCTGGTTTGCAGAAGCGCCAACGCATCACTGCGCGATGTCCATTGGGCACAATGCGTCCCAGTTTCAGAAAGTGGCGGAGCTGATGAATGTGAAGCATGTGATTTTGTAGCTGATACGATAGCATGAGAGTGGAGTTAGTCGATGAAACCGACTAACTTCTACGCAACAGAGGCAAAGAGAGTGTAGTTAGTCGATAAAATCGACTAACTCCCCCGCAACAGAGGCAAAGAGAGTGTAGTTAGTTGATGAAACCGACTAACTCTCACACAACAGAGGCAAAGAGAGTGGAGTTAGTCGATGAAACCGACTAACTCCCCCACAACAGAGGCAAAGAGAGTGTAGTTAGTCGATGAAACCGACTAACTCCCCCACAACAGAGGCAAAGAGAGTGTAGTTAGTCGATAAAACCGACTAACTACAACCACCAAATAGAAAACGCAACAGTCCTTAAAGGACTGTTGCGTTTTTTGTATCCACGTACTTACCTCCGTACCTCTGCCGCGGCATTCCTTCTCATTTTAACCAGATACTAGTGGGTGCTCCAATTCATTCGTATATCCACATTCGTGGAAGTGCTTGATTAATTTTGCGGTAAGGAAGATAGATCTTCAGATGAATCAGAAATTCCTGTCACATCAATGTAATGATCGATGGAATCAAGAACCTGACTTAACGGAGATTGCGTAAAAATAATGCGATCCGCGTGTATAGCGTTATAAGTGCTATCATCTTTGTTAATTTTGAAACCTCTATAATTCTCGTAAATAGTTTTCATGGCAATCGCTCCTTCGCTAGGATGTATATAATAAAATACCATCTTATGGATAAGTTTGGTAGAGGTGTAAAATAAGAGATTCTGTCAGTTTATGAATGTTCATGTGAATTTCACATTAAATTCGTGAATTGGAGAGGATAATAGGTACTCATACGTGTTTTTTGCTATTCTGTTCTTTTTTATGTTACAGTTAAGTGGAGGTGATTTCAAGTGTTAAAATTAAGTATTTTGGATCAATCGCAAATTGGAGAAGGTCGTAATGCCGCGCAGACGTTGGCTGAGACGACTGAACTCGCACAAGAAGCTGATCGAATTGGTTACAGCAGATTCTGGGTGTCGGAGCATCACGCTTCACAAGCCTTGGCGCATTCAAGTCCAGAGGTACTGATCGCGCATTTGGCAGCCAAAACAGAGCGCATCCGACTAGGCTCTGGAGGCATCATGATGCCGCATTATAGTGCATATAAAGTTGCTGAAAACTTCCGCTTGTTAGAGGCTCTCCATCCGGGGCGTATCGATGTTGGGCTTGGCCGTGCACCAGGCGGCATGCCAATATCCACGCGTGCGCTGCAAGAGGGCAAATATACAGGTGTTGACCAATACCCGCAGCAAATCGCTGATTTGACGGGTTATTTATATGATTCACTTCCAGCGGGGCATAGGTTCGCGGCGCTGCATGCATCACCAATTATCTCGACGGCACCAGAGATTTGGCTGCTCGGCTCTTCCTATGACAGCGCAAGAATTGCTGCTGATCAAGGGGCGGCTTTCGGCTTTGCGCAATTTTTTGGTAACGCCGATTGTGAGCAGGCGCTGCGCATTTATCGCGAGCATTTCACGCCGTCGATCTTGAATGAGAAGCCACACTCCCTAGCAGCAGTGTTGGTTATCTGCGCAGATACAGAAGAAGAAGCAAATCAACTCGCGCTTAGCACGGATTTGTTCTTCTTGTCTTTAGGCCGCGGCATGCTGCTCCCGTCATTCCCTTCCGTGAATACGGCGCTCAATTACCCGTATACGGAGAATGACTATGCCATGATTCGCAATGGTCGTCACAGACGAATTGTTGGCACGCCGAAGCAAGTAAAGGAAGAGATTTTGAAGTTGAATGAAGCGTATCAAGCGGATGAAATCATGGTCGTTTCGCCGATTCATAACATCGAAGCGCGATTGCATTCATATCGCCTTCTGGCGAAGGCGTTCGATTTGTAGAGATGAGGGAGCCAACGCGCCTCTTGTCGATAACACTTCACCTGTAAACAGTATTCTCTAGCCGAACGGAGCTCTCTTTGTCTAGCGGCACCCCCTTGTCATACAGGTCATTCCGTCTCCCGTCACGCGATTAACTGGAATAAGTACAGCTAATTTTGCTGAACTTGCTTGAAAATGAGAAATAACTGGATTTCATGTAGCTAATTTCAGCGATTTGGTGTGATTTCTGTCATTCTGAGGAAATTAGCTGTATGTTTTCCAGTTATTCGCAAGAATCCGCGATTTCGAGAGGAATTAGCTACATGTTTTCCATCTATTTTGCGGAGAGAGTGCTTTTAGGTAGGTAGTGCCGCACATCCAGCTTACTCTGCTGCGAAACCTATATTTGCGTTTTTTGGTAACTGCCATTACACTTAAACAAAAAACGGTGGAGTGGTGGCATGAGTAAGAATCGCGTATGGAACAAGGGAAAACGGAATGGTGGAGGCGGTCCAGCACCTGGGACAAGCTACAAAGAGAAGCTTGCAGCAGAGCAGCCTTTTAAAGCAGAAGTGATCGATCTCTCGAATCCGATTAATCAAGTGAAGCGCATGAGCCGTGAGAACTGGGTGGAACGTCCGACCCGACCAGCACGCGCGCAACAGCCGAATAAGTAACAATCGCGAACAGCCTATCTAGTCTCCATTAATGGAGATGGTGAAGGCTCTTTTTTATGCCAAAATTCTCGTTAGCTAGTCACTCATGCGACTTTTTCCGCCTAAATCCTCATATAAATGGAAAAAGTGCCGAAGGTGGAGATGGTTATGTACCAAGCGGATAAGGTTTGACGAAGGAGGCCATGCATCATGAGATCCGTGTTGAAGCTAGAAATCGAGGAAGCGAAGGTGATGATTGCTGCGGGTATTCAAGCTGCGGAGAAAGCTCAAGCGGCAGAAACGATTTGTATCGTCGACGAAGGCGGTTATTTGTTGGCCTTAGAGCGAATGAACGGGGCACGCAACACGAGCCCTGAGCTGGCAATGGCGAAAGCTTTTACGGCAAGTGGGCATAGACGTTCTACACACTTGTTTAATCAGCCTGGCGGGCCAGCAACGATCCATGGGGAAGCGTTTGGGATTCATGCCATGATGCCGGGGAAGTTTGCGATTTTCGTAGGCGGATTTCCTATCGTGGTTAACGGCCAAGTCATTGGCGGGGTTGGCGTGAGTGGAGGAGCTGGCGAGGAGGATATTGCTGTGGGGGTGGCGACCTTGAAGGCGCTGCAGCAGCACTTAGGAGATCAATTCGAAGTGCTTACCGATGCAGATATTAAAAAGTGAAATGAGGCGCGACCTTGCACCAAGTAACTCTTGTAATAAGAAACCCCCAACACCTCTCCATGGAGAGAAGTCGGGGGTCGATTCACTACAGCAAGCTTCTAACGTACGAAAACGTTTCTTCAATCGTATGATCTTGGAGCCGCTCCAACGAAATGTCGACACCAGGCTTATGCGAGTGAAGTTTTGCTAAGAAGGAGGATGTCTCGAATATGCCTTTACCGGACTCAATTTCGTTCTTTTTACCATGATTCACAACATAATCTTTCAAATGAGTCAGCACAATGCGGCTGCCAAACGTTGCGAAGGCATGATCCAAGAAAGCATCTTGATCCCGTGGCTCAACCACAGTCGGCGGAATGAGATTAACCGGATCGAAAACAACACCTAACGTGCTGGAAGGCACTTCGGCTAAGATTTGCGCCATTTTCTCTGTACTGGACAAAGTATGTGTGACAACCGGCTCTAATCCGATATGAACACCCCAACGCTCGGCTTCTTCTGCTAATTCCTCAACCGTTTGCTTCAAGATGGACCATCCTTTGGCCTCATACCCGTTAGCATCCTCCGCAAGATACGTTGTTAGATCACCTGTTTCAGTAGCCACGATGGACGTTCCGAAATCACGGGCGTATCGCAAATGCTCTTTGAATCTATCGATCTCATAACGGCGCTGCTGTGGATCGGGATGCACGGGATTGATATAACATCCGAGCACGCCAATCCGCACGCCTGCGCGATGAAATTGCTCGCCAATATGATTGGCGAGAGCTGGGCTTAATTTCCCGAGACTTAAATCATAATCGCTAATCGCTTTACTAAGTGCTAACTGAACGAAGTCGATGCTTCGTCCGCTTAACTTCGCGGTCAATTCCTTCAAGGGCAGATGGCCGACGGTATGAGCGAGTGTCCCGATACCCATCTATCTGGCCATCCATCCGCCGTCCACGCATAGTACGTGTCCGTTCATATAATCGGAAGCACCCGAAGACAAGAACACAACAGGACCTTTCAAATCTTCAGGTGAACCCCAACGACCTGCTGGAATACGCTCCGTGATAGAAGCTGTACGTTTCTCATCTTTGAGAATCGGAGCTGTGTTATTCGTCGTCATATAGCCCGGAGCAATGGCATTAATTTGAATGCCTTTGCCAGCCCATTCGTTCGCTAATGCTTTCGTTACACCTGCAATCGCATGCTTACTTGCTGTGTACCCTGGCACGTTAATTCCACCTTGATACGTCAGCATGGAAGCAATATTCACGATTTTACCGCTGCCGCGTTCGATCATGTGACGACCAATCAGCTGGCATAAGAAGAATGCCGAGTTCAAGTTCAGATCAATCACATCGTGCCAATCTTGACGTGCGTGGTCAACAGCTGGAGTACGACGGATAATACCCGCGTTATTTACAAGGATATCGATGCTGCCGTAAATGCCAATCGCTCTAGCAACAACATCCTCAAGGATGTCTTCATTGCTTAGATCTGCAGCGATAAGCTCTGCTTTGCCGCCTAATGCGCGGATCGCTTCAACAGTCTGTACGCTTTCAGAAGAGGAAACCGCGATAACGTTCGCGCCTGCTTCTGCAAGTCCGATCGCCATAGCTTGGCCTAGGCCGCCTGAAGCGCCTGTAACGAATGCTGTTTTTCCCGATAGATTAAAAAGTGTCATGACGTACTCCTTTTCAAAATAAGTAATTATTGGTTTCACGGTTGATGTAGTTGTTCCGCTTAAAGAGTTTCAATCTGGATGCCTGTATCACGGAACTGCTGGGCCGTTTCTTCTGATAACCCGCTATCGGTTAAAATCATAGCCACTTCAGAAAGGGAAGCGAAAGTTCGCAACGCACATTGTCCGAACTTGAAATGATCGATAACCCCATAGACGGTTGCGCTGGAGCTGATTAAGGCACGTTTATACTCAACTAGATCATTGGTGTAAATCGTAAAGCCATGCTGCAGATGCACCCCAGTAGCAGAAATGAACGATTTCTGTATGTTGAGGCCTCGCACATAGTCTACGGCTTCTGGGCCGGCAAGCATGTTGCGCAGACGATAACCGCCGGGCACAACTAGCCGAATTTCATCCTTATGGACAAGCTCGGAGATGATATATAAATCGTTAGTGACAACGGTAAGCGGCTGATTATCCAGCCGCCTAGCAATTTCAAGCGTTGTCGAGCCACCATCCAATGCGATAATATCGCGAGGTTGGATGTATCGGAGTGCGAGAGAGGCAATCTCCGATTTTTTGTCCGCATGCTTAATATTCGGTTCTTTCGCAGAGAGAATGCCTAACTGATCACTTTGAGCTAGCATAGCACCGCCATGAATGCGGATAAGCAGCCCCTTTTCTTCCAGCTTGGCTAAATCTTCGCGAATGGTTTTTCCTGTTACTTGCAGACGTTCACTCAGCTCATTCACGGTGACTTCTTTCTGAGCGAGTAAAACTTCCATGATCGTTTCATATCTACGTAATGGATTCATCGGGATTCATCCGTTCTTCTAATGGGAGTACCGATTATTTCAAATCTTGCATAGCAACTGCGTCCATATCGTTGAACATTTGATTTTCGCCAGCCATACCCCAAATGAATGTGTAGTTGTTCGTGCCAACGCCACTGTGAATGGACCAGCTAGGTGAGATGACAGCTTGCTCATTGCGCATAACAACGTGACGAGTTTGTTGCGGCTCACCCATCATGTGGAAGACAACTGCATCTTCTGGCATGTCAAAATAGAAATAAACCTCGGAACGACGGTTGTGCGTATGAGTCGGCATTGTATTCCACATGTTGCCTGGCTTCAATAATGTCATACCCATAACAAGTTGACAGCTTTGAATGCCATCCAAGTGGATGTATTTATAAATCGTACGCTCATTGGAAGTGTTGATGCTGCCTAGGTGAGCAGGTGTCGCTTCGCTAATCGCTACTTTTACAGTCGGGTACGCCCGGTGCGCTGGTGTGGAGTTGAAGTAGAACTTCGCTGGGTTCGCTGCATCATCGCTTGCGAAGGAAATTTCTTTGGAGCCAAGACCGATGTAAATGCAGTCTTTGGAATCCATTGTGTACGCTGTGCCATCGACAGTGATTGTTCCTCTAGCACCAACGTTGATAATACCGATTTCGCGGCGCTCTAAGAAGTAATCAGCAGCCATTTCTTTCGTGTCAGCTTCTAATTTAAGCGTTTCAGTTGTAGGCAAAACACCACCGATAATAAAACGATCAACGTGTGAGTAAACTAATGTCACTTGGTTTTCTGTAAATAAGGATTGAATTTGAAATTCAGCTTGTAAACGTTCAGTATCAAATTGTTTAACTTCATTCGGGTGGGATGCATAGCGGATATCCATGGATTAATCTCTCCTTGAGTTGGTTTATTTGTGTTGATATACGTTCATATAGGTTTAATTTACTTCATATCAACCATTTAGGCAAGGAGATCTTGTGTGCGATTTGTGGAAATTATGGAAGTTGTGAATAAAGTGAGCAGAAAGTGTACAAAACAAGCAAACGAGCGACGTTAATCATGAATGTACAATTTAGGAGGCACATGTAATGGACAAAAGTCATTATTTCGATCACGTTTGCAATGATACAATTCCAACACTGCCAGAAGAAGAAGATACAACACCGACAGATATGTTAAGTGATGCCGTTGCAGAAATTATGGATAATTTAACTCATCCATTTTCGGATGAGGATTACACAGATCGAGACTAAAAGATGCCGTTGAATCCCTTCCATTGGAAGGGATTTTCTTTTTGAAGGCAGGGGAGTACAATGACCTTATGATCCGATGGAAAGGAGCCCCCGATGCCACAATCGACAAGATTATTTCCTGTTTTGTTACCGAATCAACCATGTCATCCACAGGTGGTTGCTTATTATTTTAAACAATGGCAAGGATTTCATATGCCCTTTCACCGACATGATGCGACTGAGATCATGTATACCATACATGGCTTTTGTGATATAGAGATACAGGTTTCCCCAACAAAAACGGAACGAGTTAGACTAAAAAAAGGGGAATTCATTCTTCTTAATGCCAATATCGCTCATCGACTTATTGTTGAAGATGATGAGCCGTGTCGGATGCTCAATGTGGAATTTCGTTTTACACCGCAACAGGGCGTAATGCCGTCTTTACAACAGCTTGCCGCGGAAGAGAAACAACTGAACTCTTTATTAGAAGTTCAGACCGCTTATTTAGTGCTGCGTGACCCAGATGAAGTGTATCATGTGATGAAAAGTTTGGTGCTGGAGCTAGACAAGCCAGCTGACAAGAGTGAGTCTATGATTCAACTGTTGTTTGCTCAACTGCTGATCCGAATTGCTCGTTTACGGCGTGAATCCGCGAGCAGTAGTTTGGCACAAAGCGAATGGTATGTGAAGATAAGCATGGATTATATGCATCAAAATTACGATCGCGAGATTCAAGTGAAAGAAATAGCAGGGGCTGTGAATTTACATCCAGGCTACTTACAACGCATATTCAAAGCAGTGACAGGACAGACCTTAATGGCCTATTTAACGGAAATCAGAATGGAAAAAGCACAAATGCTGCTGCTTGAAACGGATATTCCAATTGCGGATATTTCGGATTATATCGGGGTGGGCAGCCGTCAATATTTCCATATGCTATTCAAGGTGCACACGCAATTAACGCCTACGGATTATCGTAAATCGATGAACACGCATAAACATATGTATCCAGAAGGAGGTTAGGATTTTTGACAAATAGAAACAGAAGTAGTTAGAAATTTGATAACGTTTTCTCTCTTTGGCTTGGTACAATGTGAAACATAAACGAAGTGTTAGAGAGGGCGATATATATGGCATTTAAGGTAGCATTCATTGGCGCAGGCAGTATTGGATTCACACGTGGACTACTTCGAGATTTACTAGCTGTACCCGAATTTCACAATATTCAAGTGGCTTTTACAGACATTAATCCACACAATTTAGAGATGGTGACGGAGCTATGCCAACGTGATATCCACGAGAATGGCTTATCGATTCAAATCCAAGCGACGACAGATCGCAGGGAAGCATTAGAAGGTGCCAAATATGTGCTTTGCACGATACGTGTTGGCGGTCTAGAGGCTTTTGCAACAGACGTGGATATTCCTTTGAAATATGGTGTGGATCAATGCGTTGGTGACACATTGTGTGCGGGGGGCATCATGTACGGTCAACGTGGTATTTCTGAAATGCTGCGCATTTGCCAAGATATTCGCGAGGTCGCTGCCACAGATGCTACATTGTTGAATTACGCGAACCCGATGGCTATGCTGACTTGGGCTTGTAATAAATACGGTGGTGTACGAACGATAGGCCTGTGTCACGGAGTACAGCATGGCCATCATCAAATCGCAGATGTTTACGGGTTGGATAAGAAAGACGTGGACATTATTTGCGCTGGCATTAATCATCAAACCTGGTATATTCAAGCTTCCCATGAGGGGAAGGATTTGACAGCAGGCTTATTAGAAGCATTTGAAAATCACGCCGAGTATGCACGAACAGAGAAGGTTCGTATTGATATGCTGCGCCGCTTTGGCTACTATAGCACGGAGTCCAATGGACATTTGAGTGAGTATGTTCCTTGGTATCGGAAACGGGCAAGTGAAATTCAAGATTGGATTGATATGGGGTCTTGGATTAATGGTGAAACAGGTGGATACTTACGTGTGTGTACGGAGGGACGACGTTGGTTTGAAACGGATTTCCCGAACTGGATGAAGGATCCCGCATTTGTCTATGCCAGCGAGAAGCGCAGCGAAGAGCATGGTTCTTACATTATCGAGGGCCTAGAAACAGGTCGCGTCTATCGTGGTCATTTTAACTTGGTCAATCAAGGTGTGATCTCGAATTTACCGGATGACGCGATTATTGAAGCGCCAGGCTACGTCGATCGCAATGGGATCTCGATGCCGCATGTTGGTGATCTGCCATTGGGGCCAGCGGCGGTATGTAATGTCAGCATTTCGGTCCAGCGCTTAGCTGTAGAGGCGGCTGTGCATGGGGATGATAAACTGCTGCGTCAAGCCTTTATGATGGATCCTCTTGTTGGAGCCGTATGCAATCCAAAGGAAATTTGGCAAATGGTTGATGAGATGTTAGTCGAACAAGAGGCATGGCTGCCGCAATATAGTGCCGCGATCGCTGAAGCCAAACAGCGTCTTGCATCAGGGAACCTCATTCCGACGCGTGACTATGAAGGGGCTGCTCGTGTGAAAGTGAAAACGGTCGCTGATATGCAGCAGGATCGTGAAGCCGCCAACAAGAACGCAGGGGAAGCTGACAAAGGGAAGGATCGCGCGACGACTTCAGCGTAAGGTTCATTTATTTTCAAGTATGTTCATTTGGGTGCTTATCGGATATAATTAGTGAGTAAGTGAAGGGCCGCTTGCGGTCCTTCTTTTTCATTTCAGGATGGAAGCGGTTTATAATGAAAGGGGAAAGTCAGATGTCTAATATTGGCGTATGGGAAGCGGCAGAACCAGGCGTAACTCGCTGTATTTTGAAAGCTGAAGTAGGTTTAATGATGATGGAGGTTCACTTTGAACCTGGGGCTATCGGCTATCAGCACAGCCATGTTCACGAACAAATGTCGTATTGCTTGAAGGGTAAAATCGAATTCACAATCGATGGCGTCGTTACTGTTATTGAACAGGGCCAAACGGTTTATATACCTAGTGGAGCTAAGCATGGTGTTACCGCATTGGAAGACTCTGCACTTTTAGATGTATTTACACCGATTCGCGAAGATTTGGTAAAAAGATAACCGGTTGCTTCTGCAACTCTACCATATAAGAAAAAGGAAGGGTTGATCCTTATGCAAAATAGCGGTAAATTTGCTTGGACATGGACGATTCGCGAAGAAGATCTTGAGGAATATGTGGCGATGCACTTAGCGCCATGGCCAGAGATTATGGAGGAACATAGTAAAGCAGGATTCCGAGATTACTCCATTTTTCAAAATGGTGCACAATTTTTCTATGTATTCTTGTGCGATGATATAGATGCTGCTTTCGCCTATCTGGCAGAGAGTGATGCATGTAATCGTTGGAATGCCATTACGTCCAAAATGGTTGTAGGCTCCTTCGATTTCCGTGAAGCCGTTCCGATTACCCCGATGCGCGAGGTTTTCTATCTGAAATAAGTTGTTATGGAAGAAGGATGACTAGAGAGTATTCTAGCATCCTTTTCTCATTTTCCGACTATTGACAGAGATGGCATACCGTGGTTTTAGGGGAATTGAAACCTACTTGAAGTACTACTAGGATTGGGATAGTATGAATAGCAGAGCAGTTTTTGTTGAAAGGGACGTGAGAAATGAATAACCTCAACTTAAGTTTATTATTAAAAGCATCACGATTTCGGGTTATTCCAGTCATGGTTATTCCTGTCGTTTTGGGTGGATTAGGAGCAATCGTATGGAACGATACATTTCATCCTATCTTATTTGTGCTAACCTTTATTGGGTCAATTGCTGCGCACTTATTCTCGAATATGATTAATGACTTATGGGATTTCCGTAATGGCATTGATACAGCAGCTAAGGAAACAGCTTCAACAATTTCGACCAATTCAGGTTTTCTAGCCAATGGCACCATAACAGAGCGAACGTTTAGTTTTCTGACATGGTCATTATTTGCTGTTGCTCTTATTTGTGGTCTTATTTTAAGCATAAGCAGCGGCTGGCTCGTACTTGTTTTCGGAGGTTTAGGTGCTTTGATTGCCTATTTCTATGTGGCACCGCCTATTAAATTTGGTTATCGCGGCAAAGGATATAGCGAGATTGCTATTTTGCTTTCATTTGGCATTCTACCAACTTTAGGCAGTTATTATGTGCAGACTATGCAGGTTGATTATCGACCGATATTACTAGCTTTGCCGATCGGCTTATTGACGACATTAATTCTGTTTAACCATCATTTCCTTCATTGGAAATCAGATCAAAGTGCGGGTAAGCGAACGCTAGTTGTTGTCTGGGGCGAGAAAAAAGCACTCATATTCTCCAAATGTTTATTCGTACTCTCTTATTTGGCTTTGATATTGTGCGTGGTTATGGACGTTTTTCCTTACTATGCCCTGCTTGCTTTAGTGACAGCTGTTCCATTTTATCGGGTATATGGTAATTTGAAGTCTGAGAATCCTTCTCCAGCCTATTTGCCATTAATGGGTGCTTCCTTAAAAGCAACAACCAGAGGCGGCTTGATCATGATGCTGGCTTTGGTCGTTCAAGCTATTTTGCAATGAGAATATTACAACAAAGTGAGGTCATAAGCGATGAGCAAACAATTTACAATAGGTGATTTTCATACCATCTTATCTGAAGGCGAAGTTTGGAAAATAGGTGGGTTCCCGATGCCAGATGGGTCCTTCTGGGAATTCAGAGAGCCGAATGCAACGATTATTGTTCGAAATGGCATTCTATATGCACGTGCGCCGCTTAGCCGCAAAAATGACTATGTACAATTTCTAGATAACGCAAAGCATATGTACTATTCGGCTCAAGATGTTGAAGTGCCCGAAGAAGGAGAAATTTCTTTTGAGCTTCAAATCCGTGCTCGTACGCAGAACACTGAGCCGAACGATTTATATGATGGCTTCGTCTCTTTGAATTTGCTTGATTTTACGACAGGCGCTGCACTGGATTTCTTTGCTGGCAACGATAAATATGCAAGTGTATATGCCGTTCTTCCATTCCCTGGTGTACAAGTTCCTGAGACGGACAAAACGCGCTTCTTCTGTATTTTCAAAGAGGAAACGAATTTCCAACCCCGTGAATTCAATACGTACAAAATTACGTATCACCGCGGCAATGACGAAGTCATTTTCTATGTGAATGGTGTGGAAGTGCGACGTGAGAAGCATGTACCGATCAAATTCAATCGCTTCACAGTTGCCCTAGGCATGATGACGGAGAAGGATTTGACACCACAAGGCAGTGTCTCTTTGCATGGACAGACGATTATCGGTGAGTGGTCGCCTGTAACAGTTACAATAACGGAATAAGAAAGCAAAGCATACATGAAAGAGCTCGAACTTCGTTTCTGAAGTCGGGCTCTTTTTTGCACGCTCCTGCCTATGGGTGAATACACTGGAGTACTCAGCGATTAGGCTTCTTAGGAGGTACAGGTATGCGGAAATATACAGTCAAGCAGGACCCTCGCGATTTTCGTGATTTCACATACAGAAGTGTTAATTATATTCGGGAATCTCAATTGCCGGGTCAAATCGATTTACGCAGCAAACTCTCTCCGATTGTTAACCAAGGTTCTTTAGGCTCATGTACCTCTAATGCCATTGTAAGTGGATTGCGAGAGTATTGGCTGCTAACCGAAGAACAGAACACAACAAGGCTATCTCGTCTGTATCATTACTGGCATGAACGCGAGTTAGAAAATACGGTAAATCGCGATGCAGGGGCGACGATCCGTGACGGAATGAAAGTGTTGCACAAAACAGGCGTATGTCCAGAGGAAGTATGGCCATATCAGACTGCAAATTTTAAAGAAACACCGAATTATCAAGCGGAGTCTCTTGCTAGGTATTATCGTATTGAAGGCTATCATCGCATTCATGATTTAGCAGGGATGAAGGCTGCGCTCGCGGATGGCTCACCTGTTGTATTTGGAATTTGGATATATGCCTCATTTGAGAATAAGACAGCTTCCAAAACAGGGAAAATCCCGTATCCCAATCGGAAAAAGGAAAGTCTTCTTGGCGGTCATGCATTGCTTGCGGTTGGCTATAAGGATGGTAAGGAAAAAGGGAAGGGTGTCATTATTGCACGAAACTCATGGGGAACCGCATGGGGAGACGCAGGGTATTGCTACATTCCTTATACTTTTTTCAGAAATAAATCACTGACCTTTGATTATTGGACTGGTAAATAAATTTGTCTTATTTAGAGGAGGCCTATTTTGATGATGAGTGTGGAAGATGCGAACAAGATTATTGCTTTCTTATCAGCAGCCTATTTCGCGACCTCAGATCCGGAAGCACAGAAGGAATTTAATCGATTAGCGAATGAAGTGAGGAAAGCCTCAGGACAGCCGCCGCAATGAGTATCGGAAGGAATTTCAATGAAACGAGGGACGGCACTCATGCCAAAGGACCGACTGAAACTGCTCATTCTCATTTTATTTGTATTGCTAATCCTATTTTTTAGTTTGTTTTTTTAAAAAAGAATAAACAGCCGCTGCGTTTTCTTCGCAACGGCTGTTTGGCGATTAAAAGCCTTTATATTGCGGCTCTTCATTTTCTAACTGTTGGACGCGATTGGCAACTTGATCAACGATTTGCTGGGTCGACTGGGCCGCAGTCTCATATAATTGCTTGGCCTCTTGATTTTGTGTGCTTAGGGCGAAGGTTTCAAGACTGGCTTGGGCACTTTTTAAAGATGCTAAGGTGGTTTTAACGTCTGATGCTACTGTCATATCGTAAACACTCCTCTTTTGTGATCTTGCAATAGAACAGCTGTATGCCATCTGCTCAGGTTTGCGGTTGTTAATATGCCCGTATTATTAGCAACTCATGTTAACAAATAAATCCAATTTAGAGCAATAATAGTTAGGGGGCAAATGACACATAATGTAGGTATTGAAGGTTGAAGAAAGGGGAGGAATGATGTGCCGGAATGGCTACTTATTGCGATTCGAGCATTAAGTACCTTGATGTTTCTGTTTGTATTGACACGGATTCTAGGTAAAAAACAAATTTCACAGCTGACTTTCTTTGAATACGTGATTGGCATAACACTTGGGGATCTGGCTGGGAACATTTCGACTGACGTCGAAGCAAATTATTTTCATGGTGTTATTGCGATTCTAATATGGGTGCTTGTGCCATTAGTGCTGGAAATATTGACGYTAAAAAGCAAGACCCTTCGAGTATGGTTCGAAGGCAATGGCAGAGTTCTTATTAAGGATGGCAAGATTCTAGAAGATAATTTAAAGAAGGAACGCTATACAGGTGATGAATTACTCGAACAGTTGCGTACAAAAGGTGTATTTCGGGTGGCGGATGTGGAATTCGCGATGTTGGAATCCAGTGGTGATTTGAGTATTCTTTTGAAGAGTGAGCACCAACCGCTAACCCCAAAGCATATAGGGCTAAAGCTGCCCATAGAGAAACCAACTCAAGCCGTTATGATGGACGGAGTTATTCAAAATGAACCATTAGCTGCGGCTGGGAAAAGTAGAGGCTGGCTGCAATCAGAGCTTGAAAAAATGGGTGTGGCGAAAGAAAATGTATTTCTTGGACAAGTCGATACACATGGTGAATTATCGGTTGACCTTTTTGATGACAAGATAGTCGTGCCGGCAACTACCGAACGCCCTGCCGTACTTGCGTGCTTGAAGAAATGTGAAGCAGATCTGGAGTTGTACTCGTTAACGACGCAGAATTCTGAGGCTAAGATGATGTATGAAACATGTTCCATGCAGTTAACTCAAATTATCCAGCAGGTACATACGATTCTCAGAGCTTAGGTTTTGAGGGAATAGGAGTAAGTCATGCCTAACAACAAGAAGAAAAACTTAACGATGACACAACAAGAGTATCAGAAATTAGCTAAGCAGCAAGAACCCAAAAGACCTGTACTAAAAAATTGCGGCAGAGCCTTTCTGGTGGGTGGGACAATCTGCTTGATTGGTGAATGCTTTATGCATATGTTCATTAATTATTTTGGTTTTACAGAGAAGACTGCCGGCAATCCGACCGTTGCTGTCATGATTATTATCTCGGTTATTTTAACAAGCTTTGGTATTTACGACAAAATCGCACAGTGGGCAGGTGGCGGCAGCTCTGTCCCMGTCACTGGTTTTGCGAACTCACTTTGTTCCGCAGCCATTGAGCATCGTGCTGAAGGACTTGTGCTCGGTGTTGGCGGTAATATGTTTAAATTAGCTGGTTCAGTTATTGTTTTCGGAACTGTAGCGGCCTTTTTTGTAGGCATTGCACATCTGATCTTCACGGGGGGCTGACGAGATGCTTAAGGGACACCAAAGTTGGCTTTTCGAGAATCGGCCTGTCATTCTTTCAACAGGCACAGTTGTAGGTCCTGATGAAGGAAAGGGACCGCTCAATGAAGATTTTGATATCGTCCACGGTGATTTGACTGTTGGTCAAAAAACGTGGGAAAAAGCTGAGAAAGCGTTGCTGGAGGAGGCTGCTCAGCTTGCAATGAAGAAAGCCGGCCTGACCGGCGGCCAAATCCAGTTCTATATTGGGGGAGATCTGATGAATCAGATCATCTCCAACACGTTCGCTGCGCGGACACTAAATATCCCTTATCTAGGGATATTCGGTGCTTGCTCCACATCGATGGAAGGGCTGGCGCTAGCCGCCCAATTAGTAGACTCTGGCGCAGCCAACTATGTCCTGGCTGGCACGTGCAGCCATAACTGCACGGCGGAGAAGCAATTCCGTTATCCAACGGAATATGGATCTCAGAAGCCGCCGACGGCGCAGTACACCGTCACTGGTGCTGGGGTGGCCGTGCTTGGGAAGACTGGTGACGGCCCTGTCGTCACCGCGGCTACGATCGGACGAGTCGTGGATATGGGGATCACGGATCCGTTTAATATGGGCGCTGCCATGGCACCTGCCGCTGTAGATACGATCCAAACACATTGCCGCGAATTGAATCGCGACCCCTCCTATTACGATCTTATCGTGACGGGGGACCTTGCATCGGTGGGGATTAGCATTGCGCGTGAGCTCTTTCACAAGCATCATTTCCCAATCGAACAGACGACCTATAGTGATTGTGGATTAATGATCTTTGATCGAGAAACACAAACCGTTCAAGCAGGTGGGAGTGGTTGCGGTTGCTCTGCTACGGTTACCTATGGGCACTTATTAAAGCGCATGGCAAAAGGAGAATTGAAACGAATCCTCGTTGTCGCAACAGGAGCCTTGCTTTCACCGATTTCATTCCAGCAAGGTGAAAGTATTCCCTGTATCGCACATGCTGTTTCCATAGAGTCTGGAGGTTTATACGTATGAGCTTTTTTTGGGCATTTGTTGTTGGAGGGGCCATCTGTGTTCTGGGACAACTATTGATGGACGTTGGCAAATTAACACCAGCCCACACCATGAGCACGTTGGTTGTGCTCGGTGCCATTGCCGATGGCTGCAATTTATATGAACCGTTGATTGCCTTTGCTGGCGCCGGTGCAACGGTGCCGATCACGAGCTTCGGGAACGCGCTTGTTCATGGTGCTCTGGAGGAGTTGCATAAGGATGGCTATATAGGCATTATTACAGGTATTTTCAAGGTGACTAGTGCGGGGATATCCGCCGCGATCATCTTCTCCTTTTTAGCTGCCTTGTTTGTGAAACCGAAGGGTTGAAGCAGGTAGATACGGAAGCTAAACATGAAGTGATGGAAGACGCCGAGAGGCGTCTTTTTTACATTTATATATGGAGCCGCGGTGGAGGGCTTTTGGAATTGTTTTGGGAATTCAACCATGGCTCATTTATGTGGTTAATTTTAACAAATAACTTTAGAGGATTTACAAGTATACGGAAGAAAAACTTTCCTGTAAACTAGATTTACGTACATTTTGTTTGTTTTCTGAGCAAAACAGAAGATGAAGCAGGTTCGTACAATAAAGCGATGTTTACGCATACAAGCTTCGACAAAAACTCAGTAATGCTTTCGAAGCAAGATTTGCAAGCAAAACTCTAAGGAGGATCAACACATGGAAACTGCCACCCAGCATCATGTAGAAKTACTAGCTAGGCTAAAAGCAAATTTAGAATCATGTATTCTTGGCAAAAGTGCCGAAATTGAATTGTTGCTTACTGCGATGTTGGCAGGTGGTCATGTTCTGCTTGAGGATGTTCCAGGGACAGGTAAAACTGTACTTATTAAAGCGCTGGCGAAATCTATTAATGGTCAATTTCGCCGTATTCAATGTAACCCGGACTTATTGCCAACGGATATTACTGGCGTATCTATATATCACCCCAAAAAAGAGGAGTTTCTTTTCCGACCGGGGCCGATTATGACCAATATTTTACTTGTTGATGAGATTAACCGTGCGACAACCAAAACACAATCAGCTCTTTTGGAAGCGATGGAAGAACAACATATTACGGTTGATGGTGATTTGCATGAACTCCCATCCCCGTTCCTTATGCTAGCAACTCAGAATCCAATTGATTTTGAGGGAACGTATACATTGCCAGAGGCACAATTAGATCGATTTATGATCAAGTTGAGCTTAGGCTACCCGAGTGAAGCTGCCGAGAAAATGATGATAGCTTCCCAAAGCAAGGTACATCCGATGGAAGCGCTGCATGCGATTGTGGATACGAAACAAGTTCTTGAAATTCAAGAGCAGGTTCGCCAGGTGCATTTGGATGAAGCAGTGGCTGATTACTTAGTTACCATCTCGAGAAAAACGCGGGAACATCACGCGGTATTCCTCGGTGCGAGCCCAAGGGCTACGCTCTCGTTGGTATTAGCCTCCAAAGCCTATGCCTTCTTACATGGTCGCGATTATGTCATCCCAGATGATATTAAATATTTAGCTCCTTTTGTACTGGGTCACCGTATGATCCTTCAAATGGAAGCACGTATGGATGGTGTCAGCATTGCCTCTGTACTCGCGACGATTTTTGAGCAAGTACGGGTTCCGGTTAGATTGGAGAAGTGAGCCTATGAAACGACCGGTATTCAAACGATTCGGGGAATTCACCCGGCTTCCGGCACCTTTTTGGCTACTTGTAACTTGCTTGGCAGCTAGCTTGTTATTCATGCTATTTCAGGGTGGCAAGCTGGCTTCAATGTTATTCATTACGATGACTTTTTTAGCTATTTATTTGCTTTCAGGGAATTGGAGTGGCATCAGACGTGTGCAGGGGACTCGAAAGATTACCAATGCAACCGTAGAAGCTAAGCTGGAAGCAGGACAATCTTTACAAATCCAACTTGGCGTCCAAGTACCAGGTTACTGGCCAGTTCCCTACGTAATGATTAAAGATCAGCTTATTCGTCAGAATGGGGACGAATCTGTTTTCGAAGGATCTATCGTTCCAGACTGGAAACGTCGGGGTGAGTTCACGTATAGCACGCCTCCACTTCGGAGAGGGTACTATCGTTTTGGAGAAACCGAATGCTTAACCGAGGATATTTTCGGCTTTTTTCAGCATAAAGGTCGATTAGATTTGCAACAACCGATAACTGTGTATCCCCAAACCGTTACGATCCGCGAATGGGCGCAATTTCATCAAATGCTCAAAGGTATGCAGCATCACTCAACGGCGACGAGTGCACACCGGGAAACGACTCAAATCAATGGTGTTCGTGAATACATTTATGGTGATCGGCTTTCACGTATACATTGGAATGCGACAGCGAAGACAGGAACTTGGAAGTCGAAGGAGTTCGAGCGAGAATCATTGCCGAAAACCATCGTGTTACTGGACCGAACTGCTCGCGCTTACCGAGATGCGGCTGAGTTTGAACTAGCAGTGTCTGTTGCAGCTTCCCTGTTCCGATACGGAACAGGACGCGAAATGTCGCTTGGTTTACTGTCGATCGGCAAGGAATTTACTTATTTTGAACCGAAGCACAGTCAGCATCATTACAAGGAAATTGTTAAACATCTCGTTGGTGTTGATGCGGATGGGTACCAGACGCTCAGCCAGATTTTGAAGGAACGCTCACAGGATTGGCCTGCAGGCAGTTTAATTGTGCTCATTTCTCCGCAAAAGGGGAGCGCAATGCTGCAGATGTTTCAGCAAATGGCACTTCTTCAAATGAAGCCATGTCATATTTGGGTTCACACCCAAGCAGAACAAGCTTTCAGCCCACAAGGTGTGGAACATATCTCTGCACATGAGGACTATATTAAGGCCATACGCTCACAAGGCTATATGGGGTATGAAGTAAGTCAATTAACGGACTTGCCTAACCTCTTGGGAGGGGCGAAACGGTATGCCTAACACATGGTGGAGCAGAATTCTTCTCAAGGATTGGGCATTGCGCGTATCTGCGATATTCGTGGGGATATTCCTTTACCAATTTCTGATTTGGATTATGAAAGAAGATGGTTTGTGGCTTCCAGAGACGGTTTCATTCGTTACCTGGACCTTAGTACTTACTACAGCGACCTACTGTATTCCCAAAATAAAAGACGGCCCACGAGGTTTTCTCCAATTCGTTCTTATCATCTGGTTCCATGGTTTGGGCATGGGTTACCATTGGGTAGCCGTACATATTACAACATGGAAAGAGGCGCTTCGCTTCATTGGACTTAACGCAGGGCAGCTAGAACCGTATATTTGGTTTAGTTTGGGAGCATGGATCATATATTTATTCGCAATGTGGTCCGTTCAATCCAGGTTCCGTATTGTCGTCCTTATTTTTGTTAGCATTTTGTTTTTTGCCGTTCGTGATTCTTTCAGTATGATTTTTCTTTGGCCGCAAGTGGCGATGATTATGCTTTGTGGATTTATGCTCTTAATTGTGAGACATTTCTCCCAATTGAAGAAGAAAGCGCCAGACGTATGGGAAACGATTTCCGATTATCCGTCTTCATTTACCGTTCCTATTCTTATCTTAATTGGTGTGATTACGTTAGCAGGTGTTTTCGCTCCGACAGTAAATCCCATACTGACAGACCCTTATACCGCTTGGAAAGTGAGTCGTGGGGAAACGGTGCCGTTGCTTGGCAAAGGGGTTAGCATTGCCGCATCGACCGCAGATGCCTCATCTGGCTATAGCCGAGATGATAGTCGACTTGGTGGTGGATTTCGATTTGACTACACACCGGTGATGACCGTTGAATCTACCAAACGAACTTACTTCCGTGGGGAAACCCGATCGATGTATAATGGTAAAGGATGGGAGCTTGGACCAACGGAGAAGAGATTGCCTGCGTATCGGGTGAATTTGAATCCGTTACCGCTTGATCCACGTTTTGATGTATCCCAATTGAAAACGCAAGAAGTTACGCAAAGTGTTTTGATGGATCGAGATGAGACTTTCCCGGTCATATTCGGGGGCTATGCCATTCAGAAAATCGTGGATATCAATCAAGGTGAGAATCCGTTCCAACGCATCATTTGGACACCGCGACAATCGGAACTTCGATTCACGGGACGGTCTAATTATCCGAAAGACTATTCGATCGTTGTCCAAGAGCCGATTCTAGAGGAAGATCTACTACGGCAATCGCAGCAAGATTTTACCAACAAACCAGAGTGGGCAGAATACTTGCAAGTTCCTGTAGATTTACCCGAGCGAGTGAAGCAGTTAGCGCTTGATATTACGAAATCAGCGACTAATCCATATGATAAAGCAAAGCTGGTTGAGAAGTATTTATCCGAACATTATCCTTATACGAATACACCGGATGAAACGAAAGGGAAGAGCAAGGATTTCGTGGATCGGTTCTTATTCGAAGTGAAGCAAGGATATTGTGACTACTACTCGACGGCAATGGCTGTCCTCACACGATCACTTGGCTTACCTACTCGTTGGGTGAAAGGATATTCCTCTGGCACTTCATCGATTGCTGACGACATTCGAGAGCAGGGTTTCTTGAGCCAGTTAGGAACAACGCTTGATCTAAATGGCGCTGGCACGTATACGGTACGTAACTCAGATGCTCACTCTTGGGTAGAAATTTATTTTGAAGGCTTTGGATGGATCTCTTTCGAGCCAACCTCCGGCTTTGTGTTGCCTAATGTGTTCCCTGAAGCAGCGCCAGTTGTAGAAGATTTAACCACAGACACAGAAACGAGTACATTGCCTGAAGAAACGACAGAAGCCGCAAGTTTCACTTGGCTATGGCTGACATTAAGTGGTGTAGTTGTCGCAGCACTTCTTACTGTTGCTGCATTCTTCTTCGTAAGAAGCGAGACGTGGCATAATTGGCGTGCACGCAGGAAACAGCTGCAAGTCGTGAATTTTAATCAGAAAATTATCGTTGAATTTGAACGAATGCTCCGTGCTTGTCGTCGTAAAGGGTACACGCGATACGAGTATGAAACGGTGCGCGAAGCAACGACCAGGTGGTCGACGCAGAGCAAGTGGATGAAGAAAGAGCTGGACGCATTAATTGAACTGTTCGAACGTGCCAAATATAGTCAATTAGCTGTGTCTGAAGTCGAATATCAACAAGCAAACCAATTAATTATCCGTGTAAAAGAACAAATAAAATGATGAACCGAAGCCACTCTCCCCACAAGGAGGGTGGCTTCCTATGAGAGGAGATTTATTCAAATGGCGTTTATCGATTGTCATTTTCATTCAGAATCCCTAGGTGTTGCAGCTTCCATGCATGTCATATTACCTCAAATTGCCAAAAGTCAGATTGGACTAGCTTCGCATGCTTTTGGTGGGAAGCACCCTACTTTATTTTTGTTGCATGGATTGTCCGATGACCACACCATATGGATGCGTAGAACGTCCATTGAGCGCTATGCATCTCAGCATGGTATTGCGGTGGTTATGCCAGCTGTAAACCGCAGCTTTTATGCTGATATGGCGTCAGGACCGAAGTATTGGGAGTTCGTTAGTGAAGAATTACCTGTGTTAGCAAGGTCTTTCTTTCCTTTAGCTGAAGAACGAGAGTTGAATTACGTGGCAGGACTGTCTATGGGTGGATATGGCGCAATGAAGTTGGCACTTTCGCATCCAAATCGTTATGCAGCGGGAGCGAGCTTATCCGGTGCCGTAGATATTGTTGAGCGTGCTACTGCGTTTCCGAATGACTTTCAAATGATTTACGGCGATGTGACGACGGTTAAAAATAGCCCAAATGATTTATTCTATCTCGCTAATCAGCTTGTTGCTAGTAAACAAGAGCAACCTAGGCTCTATCAATGTTGTGGTACTGAGGATTTTCTGTATGAAGATAACATTCGATTCCGGGATTATTGCCTTGCACAAGGGCTGGAAATTACCTATGAAGAAGAGTCCGCCACGCATGAATGGGGATATTGGGATCGTAAAATTCAACACGTTTTAGAGTGGTTGCCGTTGCCAACAAGAGATTAGGGAGAAAATATGTTCTTTTCTTTTTGCAACAAACGAGGCACTATGATATAGTTTCACGTATATGTCAAGGAAGCAGTTGGAGGGAATTTGTTTGCTGAAAAAGCTTGTACCCAGACAGTCTGTTCATACAATTTATGATATTGATGCCAATCACCTGTGGGGATTCGGTATTCGCGGAATTATAACGGATCTTGATAATACACTTGTCGGTGCAGCGGATCCACATGCGACACCTGAGTTAATAGAATGGCTGAATCATTTGCAGCAGATCGGCTTCAAAGTAGTCATTGTGTCGAACAACCATCATAACCGGGTGTCGACCTTTGCTAAGCCATTGGGCATTCCGTTTATTCACCGTGCCAAAAAACCGACGAATGCTTCCTTCCATAAAGCGATGAAGTTGCTTGGAACGAATGCGCGACAGACGACTGTTATCGGGGATCAAATGCTGACAGATGTGCTGGGCGGCAATCGAATGGGGTTATACACGATCCTCGTTCAACCCATCTCAAGAAAAGATGAAGGCTTCTTCACGAAAGTGAACCGCCAAATTGAGAAATGGGCTCTAGCAAGGATGAAGAAATAGGGAGGTTTCATGAGTACAGAAACAATACAACATTGTGCGGGTTGCGGCATAGGGCTGCAAACAGAAGACAAAAGTAAGCTGGGCTTTATACCAGAGGCTGCCTTGCAAAAGGATCCTTTGATTTGCCAGCGCTGTTATCGGATTAAGCATTATAATGAGTCTTCGAGTATTACCCTTCAACAAGATGACTTCCTGAAATTATTAGGACATGTTGGACAAACGAAGGCGTTAGTCGTGAAAATCGTGGATATTTTTGATTTTGAAGGCAGTATGATTAGTTCACTTGCCCGATTCATTGGTAATAATCCCGTTTTACTCGTGGTTAACAAAATTGATTTACTTCCGAAAGTGACGAATGCCAACAAGATCATCAACTGGGTGCAGCGCAGAGTCAAGGAAGAGAACCTCAAGGTTGTTGATATCGTGCTTTGCAGCGCGAAGAAAAACATCGGTTTCGATCGTGTTATTTCGGCTGTACAAGAATATCGTGGCAACATGGACGTGTACGTGGTTGGTGCTACGAACGTAGGGAAATCGACGCTCATTAATCGCCTGATCAGTGATTACAGTGATCTCGAAGCTGAATTGACGACGTCACAATATCCGGGAACTACGCTTGATCTAGTCAAAATCCCACTCGATGATGGGAAATTCATTATTGATACGCCTGGGATTGTCTACAAGCATCGTCTTACGGAGGTAGTGAAGAAGCGTGATTTAACGCCACTCATGCCGGACAAACCGTTGAAACCAATGGTATTTCAACTTAATGAGGGACAAACGTTATTTTTTGGTGCGTTAGTTCGTTTTGATTTTATCCAAGGTGAGCATCAATCCTTCACGATATATACGTCGAATGCCATTCAGATTCATCGTACGAAGTTAGAGAAAGCGGATCAGTTATATGAAGAACACWAGGGTGTCATGCTGACGCCTCCGGCACAGGCTGATCTTGAAGAGCTTCCGAAGCTGGTCAAACATCCGTTGCACATTCCGAAGGGGAAACAGATGGATGTGCTGATCTCTGGATTAGGCTGGATTAAAGTGAATAGTTTAGCAGGTGCTGGGCTTGCTGTACATGCACCGAAAGGTATCAAAGTCATTACACGGGAGTCGTTGATTTAGGGGGACATAGGGAGATCATGGAGAAACCAGTGACGCCGATCGATAGTCATACAGTTTTGTACGGGGTTTTCGGGGATCCGATCAGGCATTCTCGTTCACCGATAATGTTGAATCGTGCTTTTCAGGAAGCGGGCATCAATGGGGTATATGCAGCGTTTCATGTTAAGCCAGAAGCGCTTGGGGAAGCAGTTCGGGGAATTAGGGCACTGGGGTATCGCGGAGTGAATGTGACGATTCCTCATAAAGTTGATGTCATGAATTACCTCGATGAGATCGATGAAGGAGCTTTGATCGTTGGCGCAGTGAATACCATTGTGAATGAGAATGGGAAGCTCAAAGGCTTTAATACGGATGGGATCGGATATGTTCGTTCTTTGAAAGAAGAGACGGGCATCGAGCTCAAAGGTAAACGAGTTCTAGTTCTTGGGGCAGGCGGCGCGGCGAGAGGTGTAGCTTATGCACTTGCGAAAGAAGGTGCGAGCTGCATTTATATCGCGAATCGTACCAAGGAGCGTGCAATCGAATTGGCAGCCACAATTGGCGCTTTCACCGAAACCGTTGGTTTAGGGATGGACGAGCTGGAGAACGTTGTGGACAATGTTGAATTCGTCCTGAATACGACTTCCGCGGGTATGCATCCTAATGTTGATGAGCTCCCTTTACCGCTTCACATGCTCCGACCGCATCATCTCGTTAGTGATCTTATTTATAACCCGCGGATCACGAGATTTCTTCGTGAAGCGGAAGCAATTGGCGCGCGCATTCATGGCGGGCTTGGCATGTTTATTTATCAAGGCGCATATGCCTTCGAGTATTGGACGGGAACCCCTGCGCCGGTTGCGGCGATGAGACAGGTGGTAGAACAGTCATTAACTGAATAAGAATGAATAGAGGGACATCCATGTTAACAGGCAAACAGAAAAGACATTTGCGCTCTTTGGCGCACCATGTAGATCCAATTTTTCAAGTAGGTAAAGGTGGCGTAAATGAGCATTTAATTCGTCACATTCAAGAAGCTATTGAGGTGCGTGAATTGATCAAAATCACCGTGCTCAACAATAGCGGTGAAGATCGCCAAGAAGTCGGAGCGGAGTTGTCCGAGAAATCAGGCGCGGAGCTGGTTCAGGTTATTGGTAAAATCGTTGTGTTGTACAAAGAATCGCGTGACAATAAGAAGATTGAACTGCCGCGCTAATGAGGTGGACGTATGCTTGTCGGAATTATGGGAGGCACGTTCGATCCCATTCATACCGGTCATTTAATCGCAGCTGAACGTGCGAGGGTGGAAGGGGGCTTGGACGAGGTTTGGCTAATGCCAGCGAACGTCCCGCCGCATAAACCTAATGCCCCAAAAGGAACGAGCCAGCAGCGTTGGGAGATGGTTTGCCTTGCTGCAGAAGGCAATCCTTTTTTTCGTCCTATCGATATCGAAATTAACAAAGGCGGCGTATCTTATAGTATCGATACGATCGAGCTGTTGAAATCGCAATATCCGGACATCGCGTTCACTTACATTATTGGCGCGGATATGGTTCAGTATTTGCCGCAGTGGCATCGCATCGATGACATCGTGCGGCATATTCATTTTATTGGATTAGCCAGACCTGGTTATGAACTGGACTTGAAACAGCTTCCCGAACATATACGAAACCGAGTGAAGCTTGTTCCGATGCCCCTCGTTGAAATATCATCGACAGCTATTCGGGCGTTGAGGCAGAAGAGGGATCCTGTCAGGTATCTTGTGCCAGATAAGGTTGGGCAATTCATGGAGGTGAATGGCTTATATGAAACGTGAAGACCTCATGGCAGCTGTGAAGGAGCAAATGCCGGAGCGGCGTTGGCAGCATACGCTTGGTGTGATGGAAACGAGCGTTATGCTGGCTGAACGATTTGGCGGGGATGCGGTCAAAGCGGATGTTGCAGCGATTTTGCACGATTATTGCAAGTATTGGCCAACTGGTGAGCAAGCTAAGATTATTCGTGAGAACGATTTACCGCAAGATTTGTTAGTTTTCGATAAGGAGCTATGGCATTCACACGCAGGCGCTTTCATCGCGAAGACGCAATTCGGGATCGACGACGAGGAAATTTTAGATGCGATTCGGTTTCATACGTCTGGTCGAGAACAGATGACGCTGCTCGACAAAATTGTTTGCTTGGCAGATTATATGGAGCCAGGTCGTGATTTTCCAGGAGTCGAATCTATTCGTGAACTGGCAAAGACGAGTCTTGAACGCGCGTTGATTGCCGGTTTTGACTCCACGATCAACTTCTTGATTTCCAAAGGAAAGCGCATTTATCCATTAACAATTCTGACACGGAATGATTTATTGGAACAAATACAACTACACACCTAATGACATGGAGGATGATTGCATGAGTAAAAACCCAGAAGAAATATTAGCATTCGTTGTTGAGGCAGCGGAAGACAAGAAAGCGGCAGATATCGTTAGCCTGAATTTGAAAGGTGTATCCTTAATTGCTGATTATTTCGTTATTTGTCACGGGAATTCGGAAACACAAGTTCAAGCGATTGCGGGCGAGGCTCGTAAAAAAGCACACGAACATGGTGTTCATATTCGAGGGTTTGAAGGCGTTGATACCGCAAGATGGGTACTGCTTGATTTAGGGGATGTTGTTCTCCACGTTTTCCATCGTGATGACCGTGAATACTATAACATCGAAAGACTTTGGTCCGATGCTAAAGTTGTGGAACGCGTATGAGAATGGAAGCAGGATCCCTTGTTACCTTAGAGGTAGCAAGGGAAGTTCCACCAAACGGCTTTTTCCTCACGGATGGCTACCAAGATTTTCTACTACCATACGCGGAAATCGTAGATAATCGAATTAGTCCGGGAGATAAAGTGGAAGTTTTCTTATTCCACGATACTCAGGATCGAATCATGGCCACTATGAAACGTCCACTTCTGACCATGGGTCAGGTGGGGCTTCTAGAGGTTGTTGATATTCATCCGCGTTTTGGCTATTTCTTAGAAATGGGTCTAGGGCGTCATCTTCTTTTACCATATCGCAATGTGCCTGAGTTCGAAGATCTTCGCCCTCAAGTTGGGGACAAAGTGTTTGCAACGCTTGCACACGACCGACAAGGTCGATTGATTGCGAAGCTGGCACTTGAAGAAGATTTGGCACCGCTTTGTGTGAGAGCGCCATCGAGCTGGACGAACCAATGGGTGAAAGCACGGGTGTATCGCCCTCTGCAAATGGGTACTTTTGTCATATGTGAAGCAGGAGTCCTAGGGTATGGCGTCATCGGTCTTATCATCCCACAAGAGCGTACACGGTTACTTCGCGTAGGTGAGCAAGTGGATGTTAGGATTGCTTTCGTCCGTGAAGAAGATGGACGAGTTAATCTATCCATGAGGCTTCCTAAGGAAAAAGGACGCGATGAAGATGCAGATCGCATTCTTGAAGTGCTGCGTGAACGCCCAGGAAATGCGATGCCATTTTCGGATAAAACACAAGCTGATGTAATTAAAGATAAATTCGGACTAAGTAAGGCAGCCTTCAAACGTGCCTTAGGTAAACTTATGAAAGATGGGCTCATCTATCAGGAAGCAGATTGGACCTATCTGAAACAAGAGGAGACGCAAGGCTGAGATGAGTTACGAAAAATTCGCCTACACGTACGATCGCTTGATGAACAGCATGCCGTATGAAGACTGGCTTCGATTTATTAAGGAAAGTTTCGTGCGGTTTGGCGTAAAGCCTGCAACGCTCGTTGATTTAGGTTGCGGAACAGGTAATTTGTCGATTCCATTGGCTGCTGAAGGCATTATGGTGAGTGGCATTGATCTCTCCGAGGATATGTTGGCTGTCGCTGAGCAGAAGTATAGCGAACAGCCCAGCCAACTTCGCGGCGGTGGCATTCGTTGGATTCAGCAAGATATACGTGAATGGGAGCTTGGCGAGGAAGTGGATGTCGCGATCTCTTGTTGTGACAGCCTCAACTATTTGCTAGAGGAAGAGGATATTGTGGATGCTTTCCGTCAAACATGGGCGGGACTCAAGCCAGGTGGGTTATTCCTCTTTGACGTACATCCGCCACAGCAATTGTTCGCCTATGCAGAATCGCAGCCTTTTTTTCTAAACGAAGACGATGTTGCTTACATTTGGACAAGCGAATTAGATGAGGAACGTGTTCAGATTGAACATGAATTAACGATCTTCGTTAAGGACAGCGGCCAGCAGGAAACCTTCCGTCGCATTGACGAAACGCATGAACAACGAGCGTATCGCTTGCAGTGGTTGGAACAAATGCTGATCGAGGTAGGTTTTCGTGAGGTGCATCAAGCAGCCGACTTTACGTGGGAACAACCAACAGAGAAGACGGAGCGCGCTTTCTTTATTGCGAAAAAATAATACTGATGACAGGATTTGCCCTCGGCTTGACAGTTCGGCATTATTTTACATATAATCAAAGCTAATCAGTTGTATGGAAAGCTTAGATGAGGAATAGTACCTTGTACAGCATCTTTYAGAGAGTCGGAGCTAGGGTGTGAGCCGGCAGATGTTCGTCTAGAGAACTCGCCTCGGAGCTAGAAGGTGAACCGCCTGATCCTTGATCAGATGCGCTAGCTGGATCGTCTCACCCGCGTTAAGGGGCAGAGTGAACACAGGTGAAGAACGCCTTGTGTTAACTAGGGTGGTACCACGGGAATTATACCTCTCGTCCCTAGCGATATCCGCTAGCGATGTGAGGTTTTTTTGTGCGTATTTGCATACATGAGCAGTAACTTAGGGAGGCATGGAAGGTATGACACAAGAATTGAAAGAAACAAAAGAACAACAAGGCTATAACCCACAAGCCATTGAACCGAAATGGCAGGCCTACTGGGATGCGAAGAAAACATTTAAGGTATTGGAAAATTCGGATAAACCGAAATTTTATGCCTTGGATATGTTTCCCTATCCATCCGGTGCTGGCTTGCACGTAGGGCATCCAGAAGGCTACACAGCGACAGATATCGTTTCCCGTTTCAAACGGATGAGAGGCTTTAATGTCCTTCACCCGATGGGATGGGATGCGTTCGGTCTTCCTGCTGAGCAATATGCTTTAGACACAGGAAATGACCCGCGTGAATTTACGAAAAAAAATATTGATACGTTCCGCCGTCAAATTAAATCACTTGGTTTCTCTTACGATTGGGATCGTGAGATTAGCACGACGGATCCGGAGTACTACAAATGGACGCAGTGGATATTCATCCAACTGTACAATAAAGGTCTTGCTTACGTTGATGAAGTTCCAGTTAACTGGTGTCCGGCACTAGGTACTGTACTCGCAAATGAGGAAGTTATTGACGGACTAAGCGAGCGTGGTAGCCATCCGGTTATTCGGAAACCGATGCGTCAGTGGATTTTGAGAATTACGGAGTATGCGGAGCGTTTGCTTGAAGATCTTGAGGAGCTTGATTGGTCCGAAAGTATTAAGGATATGCAGCGCAATTGGATTGGGAAATCAACGGGTGCAGAAGTTACATTCGCGATTGAGGGTCAAAGCGAGAAGAGCCTTACGGTATTTACAACTCGTCCAGATACATTGTTCGGAGCAACTTATTGTGTATTAGCGCCGGAGCATGAGCTTGTTGCACAGATCACAACAGAAGCGCAATCAGCAGCCATCAAAGAATATCAAGAGAAAGCTTCACGCAAAAGCGATTTGGAGCGTACTGATTTGGCGAAAGACAAATCAGGTGTGTTCACAGGAGCTTATGCGATCAACCCAGTTAATGACACGAAAGTGCCAATCTGGATCGCTGATTATGTCCTTGGCGGTTACGGCACAGGGGCGATCATGGCGGTTCCAGGACACGACCAACGTGACTGGGAATTTGCGAAGCAATTTGATTTGCCAATTATCGAAGTGGTCCAAGGCGGAGATGTGGAGAAGGAAGCCTATGCAGGCGATGGCAAACATGTGAATTCCGGTCCAATCGATGGAATGAACATCGAGCAAGGCATCAGCCATATGATCGCTTGGTTAGAGCAAAATGGTAAAGGCCGCGGCAAAGTAACGTACCGTTTGAGAGACTGGCTGTTCAGCCGTCAACGCTACTGGGGTGAGCCGATTCCGATTCTTCACCTTGAAGATGGCACCATGAAACCTGTTCCTGTGGATCAACTGCCATTATTGCTTCCACAAGTGGATGAAATCAAACCGTCCGGTACTGGGGAGTCACCGCTTGCTAACGTTTCTGAATGGGTGAATACGATTGACCCAGAAACAGGTATGAAAGCTCGTCGTGAGACGAATACGATGCCACAATGGGCGGGAAGCTGCTGGTATTATCTGCGTTTCATCGATCCAAAGAATGATCAAGCCTTCTGTTCGGATGAGCTGCAAAAGCAATGGTTGCCGGTTGATCTATACATCGGTGGAGCAGAGCACGCAGTTCTTCACTTGCTGTATGCGCGCTTCTGGCATAAAGTGCTTTACGATCTAGGTTTTGTCCATACCAAAGAGCCTTTCCATAAGCTTGTTAACCAAGGGATGATTCTTGGCGAGAACATGGAGAAAATGAGTAAATCACGCGGCAATGTTGTGAATCCAGATGATATCGTGAGCGATCAAGGTGCGGATACACTTCGTATTTATGAAATGTTCATGGGACCATTGGAAGCGACGAAACCGTGGAATACAACAGGAGTAGACGGGATCTACCGTTTCTTGAATCGCGTGTGGAGGCTGTTCGTTGATGATAACGGTCAGGTCCACGCCAAAATCAGCGGGGATGAAACGCTAGGCAGCGATACATTCAAACGTACATGGCACCGTTCGATCAAGAAAATTACGGAAGATTTCGATGCGCTTCGCTTCAATACTGCGATTAGCCAAATGATGATCTTCGTCAACGAGGCTTACAAAACAGAGCGCCTGCCACTAGAAGCAATGAAAAACTTCGTGCAAATGCTTTCCCCGATCGCACCTCACTTAGCAGAAGAGCTTTGGGAGAAATTAGGCGGCGTGGAATCCATTACGTACGAAGCATGGCCAGCTTATGATGAAGCATGGACCGTGGATAATGAAGTTGAAATCGTTGTGCAGATCAATGGGAAAATTGTTGATCGTGTGATGATTTCCAAAGATACAGATGAAGCAGCGATGGAGAAAATGGCTTTTGAACTCGACAAAGTCAAAGAAGCGACCGCCGGAAAGGCCGTTCGCAAATTGATTGTTGTAAAGGGTAAATTAGTCAACATCGTTGTAAGTTAAGAAATGAAGGTGTAATGCGTTGGGAAGGCTACTGCTTTTGATTTAAGGCGAAAAGCTGCTCAGCCTTCTCAATGTCTTCTTCATATTTCGCATGTGTCGCATTAATAACTTGAGAGAAAACTCCGCAAAGCTCTTTTTCCAAAATACGCAAACCCTCTGCCGTAATGCCTCCAGGAACAGATACCCGCTTTTGTAAGCTAACAGGGTTGAAGCCTCCCGTAGTAAGTAACTTTCCTGTACCTAACGTCATTTCACTTGCCAGCAATGTGGCCTCTTCAGCAGAAATACCCGTTTCCTCTACAGCCGCATCAATGAATGCTTGAATAAAGCTAGCTAGAAAAGCAGGCCCACAACTAGATAAATCTGATGAAATTCTCGTATAATTCTCGGATACACGTATGGGTGTAGAAATATGTGTGAAAATATTTTCAAGCCATTCTTTATCTTCAGGCTGCATGCGATTTCCGTGAATACATAACGTAGCACCACTTAAAACGTAGTTCGTGATACTCGGTATGATTTTACTTATTTTAGCTGGTAAAAGACCTTCCAAATGCTTAATCAGAATAGGACTCGTGATGGATATTATAAATTGAGAGGAAAGCACGTCCTCTTTGATTTCATCAATAACCTTTATGAATTCAGATGGTTTCACACATAAGAAAATCAAATCACTTCCACGCACGACTTCACGATTCGTTTCTGCCACGATCAGGCCAGGATAGTTCTCCGCGAGTAGTTCAACTTTACGTAATGTTCGATTGCTAGCAATAATTTGCTCGGGATTGAATGCCCCGGAATGAATGAATGCTTCAATCAGTATACTTCCCATACTTCCAGTACCGATGAATCCAGCTTTCATCAAGTGATCCCTCCCGATAAAATCAGTCTTTATACGAATACCAACCTATAATCGCGGTCGCTCAGCCATGGATGGCAAGGATAGAGGTCCAAGCATCGTCTCAATCGTATCGTGACTAGTTGTGTAGTCATTGGGACGCTTTTTCAAGTATATGGCTGCTCAAACGCAAATATGCTAAGAAAGAAGGTAGTTTGTGGATTTTTTTGGAAATAAAATGAAGCGAATCGGGCTGATTCTTGGCGCTGTTTCGCTCTTTGTTTGGGTTGTATGGCCATTTCTACGTGGTGGACAGCCAACCATTCAAACAGCGTTCATGCCAATCAATACGCAGATGGAAGAATTGCTTTTGCAAGGGGAAAATGAGAAAAAAGCGGCAGCAGGGAAATCTGTCCCCGTTGTTACTGCAAAACCAAAAGCAACACCAAAGGCGAATTCGAATGAAGCATCGTCATCTTCAGAAGTGATATCCACACCCTCAAGTACAACGGGAGCATCCACGCAAACTTCACTCTCGACCTCAGCGCCTCATCCAACCTCTGCTGCTAGTCCTGTACCTCCTCTAATAACTGTAGCTCCATCGAATGAAGCTCAGAAGGGACTTCTAGATTTAAACACGGCTACACTGGAGCAGTTAGATAAACTGCCTGGGATCGGTGAAAGTAAAGCCAAAGCTATTCTTGAGTACCGTATGAAAAAGGGACGTTTCAAGCGAGTCGAAGAACTCAAGGATGTGAAAGGGATCGGAGAGAAAATGTTCGAGAAGCTGAAGGGATCAATATTTGTAGGGCCAGTCTAGCGTCGTCTTTTCATTTCTAGCAAAATATGAGAAAATACTAGAAATCGTTTTAACTACGAAAATAGTATTGGAGTACTTAGTCATCAGGAGGGAGTCAATCATCATGAGCATCCGGAAAGATTGGGATACGTATTTCCTCGATATTGCCTATATGGCGTCCACACGGTCGCGGTGTAATCGCAGACATGTTGGAGCGGTACTTGTTCAAGGGAAGAAGTTGCTCGGAACCGCGTATAATGGAGCACCGATGGGTGTAGCGGATTGCACGGAAGCAGGCTGCATGCTTGTGGAAGAAATCGAGCTGAAGGTCGTTGCCGATGTAGAAGAAGTCGTGCGGAAACACCGTTGCATACGTACCATTCATGCGGAGCAGAATTTGTTGCTATTTACCGATCGGGAAGATCGCGAGGGTTCTACCGTATATGTTACGGATCAGCCTTGCTGGACCTGTGCGAACATGTTGGCTAACAGCGGAGTGACAGAGATCGTGTTTCATCGGGGGTATCCGAAGGATCATGAGAAGGTTAGCGAGTTGATGGGAGCTAGAGGGATTTCATTCCGCCAGATGACCGCATATGAGCCGCCAGCGGGTACGGTATCTGAGGTCGTGAACTAACTAGCACAGCGCCAGATTTGACGAAGCCAAGAGAGACCGCGATCATGCAAATGTGCTTGTTTGATTCGTATTCGACAGCTAGGGAATTGGTCATTGTTTTGACAACTCCCATAGCTGCTTATACGGCAGTGCCTATGCTTGAGCGACTACATGTAAAGGTTTTACAACAGTACTGCCTGTTCTTTGGGCTTTTTAAGATGGCGCTGTATACGAATAGCGAATAAAGCGGCAATGAAGCAGGTAAGACCAGCAATGAAGAAAGATTGCGAGTAGCTGCCAAGCCAGTCACGCATTAGACCTGCTCCGTATGCGGCAAAAGAGGCACCGATCTGGTGAGCCACCACAATCCAGCCGAATATCATGCCAGATTTTTCTTTACCGAAAGTTTCACCTGCAAGTTTAGCGGTAGGCGGTACGGTTGCGATCCAATCGAGTCCGTAAAATACCGAGAACACGACTAGCATGTACGGAGTAGTAGCCAAGGCATACGGTAAAAAAATGAGGGATAAACCGCGCAGACCGTAGTACCAGAAAAGTAGCCAGCGGCTGTCGAATCGATCAGTTAACCAGCCAGATATCGTTGTTCCGAATAAATCAAAAGCGCCCATCATGGCTAGAAGCCCAGCAGCGGCAACTTCCATCATCCCGTAATCTCCGCAAGCGGCAATGAGGTGAGTGCCGATCAAACCATTTGTCGAGAATCCACAAATGAAGAAGGTGCCCGCGAGCAGCCAAAATGTTTTATTTTTAGATGCAATAACGAGGTTCTGGATAGGGGTAAGAAATACATTGCCCTTGAAAGGCTCTGGCTTTACAACCTCTATAGTACCGTATGGCGCTGCACCAACATCTGAAGGATTGTTCTTCATCCATATGGCTACCAGAATAAAGACAACTACGATAGCGGCTACCGCTGCATACATGGCATACCGCCAGCCGTAATCGGAAGTCACCATTGCAATCAATGGGAGGAATAGCAACTGACCAGTTGCTGCACTTGCCGTCAGTATGCCAACTACGAGTCCCTTACGCTTGACGAACCATATATTGCTGACAGTGATGCCAAGCACGTTTGCCATCATTCCGCTTGCAAGACCCGAAACGACTCCCCACAGTAAATCGAACTGCCACAAGGAAGTAATCAGCGGCGTGACGGCGAGGCTAGCACCTAGAACGGACAATGCTAGCATTACAACCTTGCGGATACCTAAGCGCAATAACAGTGCTGCAGAAAACGGACCAACAAGTCCATATAATAAAATTCCGATAGAAGCAACACTTGATATAGCCCCGCGGCTCCAGCCGAATTCTTCTTGGAAAGGGATCATCAAGACGCTTGGCATGGAACGTATGCCTGCTGACACCAGTAATGTGACAAACGTTAGCAATACAATAATCCAGCCGTAATAAAACTTGCTAGTTGTTTGATTCATGTTCTACACCTCTTAAATTTCTAATTTCTCACTGGCCGATTCCAAAGATTGCGTCAAGATCATAGCAACCTCATCTCCAAGAATAGCCTTATAGGTCCGAAGAAGCTCCTTCGATGCTGCACGAAGCGAAGGCTCGAGTTCAATAGCTTTTTCTGTGGGAAAGACGAGTACAGTTTTTCCTTTAACTTGGCGCTCTACGAGTCGTTTTTGCTCCAGCTTATCGATAAATCTGGTAAGCGTAGATGGCGTAATATGGAGCTTTTCTGAAAGCTCTTTCTGAGGAATTCCAGGTTTTGCAACAACCAGTCTGAGTAAATAACCATAAGCAGGTGCAAGCCCTGTTGTTGCAAAAGCATCGTCGGCCATTCGGCTAATTGCCCGACTTAGCCGATTTGTAGTGAAGTATAAGCATTGATGCAAAAAAGCTTCGTTGTCATCCGTTTCTGGTGTTTGAACGTTGATAGTCATGTCATGTTCTCCTTTGTATTTTGTATGTACAACGAATATAATCCATGTGCTTTTGCCTGTCAATTGTATTTATTAAACAAGATCGTGTTCAGGTTAGCGGATGAGGATGTAAAGAGATAGTTCAAAGGATCCATAACCGTGAACTAAACTGAATGTTGTTAAGGGGAAGAACCTCTTTCTAGAAGCATCCCATTGTGGCTGCGCTAGAGAGAGGTTTTTTGTTTGGAATTGTAAGGAAGTAAAAATGAAGGAGTGAACTTGCAAGTGAAAAGACCAGTTGTTCAAGGATGCTGTCTGTGGATAAGTGGCTATGTGCTCGCGATCTATACCGAGCTCGCTTGGTTGACATGGATGACAAGCGCGCTGCTGTTAGCCGCGCTGGTCATCCTCTACGCGCTGCGTCTGCCTGGCCGGCAGCCGCTGGGCGCCTTGCTGCTGGTCGTAATAGCCTACGGCTATTATCAAGGGACCGACCAGCGCAACATTACTGCGCTGCCGCTGGCGCAGCAGCAGCAGCAGATCAGCCCTGACGGCAGCGAGGTCACGCTGCTCGGCCAGTTTGCCAGCCCTGTCACCATTGACGGTGACAGGGCTAGCTTCACCTTGGAAGCGGAGTCCGTCCGCTTCCAAGACAACACCGCTTTCCCGCTCGGCGGGGAAAGCGTGCAGGTCTCGCTGCGCCTGATGGAGCAGGCGCAGCAGACGATCGCGTCGGGCTGGCGCCGCGGCGACGCCCTCACGCTAACGGGGACGCTGCGCAGCCCGTCCCCGGCCCGCAACTTCGGCGGCTTCGACTACCGCCGATATTTGCGCCTTCACCACACCCATTGGCTGCTTTCAGCCAAAGGGGTGGATCAGGCGCAGGTGCAGCCTGCGGCAGCGCACTTCAGCGTCGTCCAGCTGCTGCGCTGGAACGACGAGCTGCGCGCTGCGCTCAGCAGGCGCATGGACGTGATCTTTCCCGCGTCGCAGGCGGGATTCATGAAAAGCATGCTGATCGGCCTTACGGATGATCTGGACCCAGATCGCTTCCAGCAATTTTCGGAGCTGGGACTGACACATATTTTAGCAATATCAGGCTTGAATATTGCTGTTTTTTTAGGCGTGTGCATCTGGATCTTGCGCCGTTTTAAAGTCACCAAAGAAACCTATTTGCTCATCTGCATGGGCCTGATCCCGTTCTACGTCCTCGTGACTGGGGCATCGCCGTCCATTGTCAGGGCAGGGCTTATGTCGATGATCGCCCTGTATGCCGCTCGGCGTGGAGGTATGAAAGAGGTGTTGCACATACTAGCCGTGGCAGCGTGGGCTATGCTTGTATGGGACCCTTACTTTTTGCTAGATGTAAGCTTTCAACTTTCCTTTCTAGTCACACTTGGACTCATCCTCGGCGTGCAACGCGTAACGGTATTGCTCTCACCGTACCTAAATTCGCCCACGCTCAAAAACACCCTCGCCATCACACTCGTTTCCCAATCCGTCTCTTTTCCGGTATCCATTTACTATTTCAATCAGTTTTCCTTGTTATCTTGGATCGCGAACGCAGTGTTAGTCCCTGTCATCAGCATGATCGTGTTTCCAGCAGGCTTGGTTGCCTTAGCGCTAGGGCTAATTTACATTCCTTTAGGTCAAAGAATAGGACTACTCATCTCCTGGCTGAATCAAGCGATTTTCTGGATTACGGATCAACTACAACAGATTCCTCATCTCACCATGATTTGGCCATCGCCAAGTATGGCTTGGATCTGTTTTTACTATGGATTCCTAGTTATTATCTATGTACTCTGGCATCGCAGTTACCTAAGTTCGAAGGATGAGCTCCCCATTTTATTGGAAGTCGACAGCAGGAAAAGTCCACAGAGAATCCCTATCAAACTCAGTTTACTCCTGGCAATAGGCGGCTTTCTCTTCCTGTTATGGATGGGGTATTCACCAAATCGCTTTCAACGAACAGGTCTTGTCCAATTTATCGATGTGGGGCAAGGGGACGCCATCCTTATTCGAACGCCATACGGTCGCCATGTATTAATCGATGGAGGAGGGACGCTCACGTTCCGTAAGCCAGGTGATGATTGGAAAATTCGTAAGGATCCGTTTGAAGTAGGCCAAAAACTACTAGTTCCTCTCCTGAAAAAAAGAGGCATTCAAAGTCTAGATCTTCTCGTACTTACCCATGAGGATGCGGACCACAGTGGCGGTTTACAGGCTGTTATAGAACAAATTCCAGTGAAGCAATTTCTATTTAACGGAACATTTAAGGAAAGCAGCTCCATGACGACCTTTTTTTCTGCACTGGTTCAAAAGGAAGTTCCTTTATTACCTGCGCAAGTAGATGATTGGATCGACATCGATCCTGTTACGAAATTGCAGGTGATTTATCCGCTTGAAACGAATCCGACAATGATTGAAATTGTCAAAGAGCAGAATGCGAGATCCGTTGTTTTCTTGCTCGAAATGCGAGGAACACGCTGGCTGTTTACAGGAGATATGGAGAAAGAATCCGAAGCGGCCGTGCTGGATTTTTTACGTGATCATCCTGCTCTACTAGCTTCAACCAGCACCGGTGCTAGTATCAGCAACAACAACAAAATCGATGTCCTAAAAGTTGCCCACCATGGCAGCAAGACCTCAACTACCTCAGAATGGTTAACGTATTGGAAACCTGCTGTGGCAGTCATCTCGGTGGGCGCTATGAATACCTATGGCCATCCTTCTCCAGAAATTACAGATCGCTTGGTCAACGCGAATGTGGCCATTTATCGCACAGATCGAATGGGGGAAGTGCAGATGGAGGTGCGGAATTCGGGGATTTTTACAAGAATGAAGTTTTGGAACTAGATAAGTAAAGGAGTTAGGAGGTATAGGCCATAGCAGCAGCATTTCCTGATGGAATGCTCTTATATGGCTTTTTCTTTTGCAAAAATCAACTATTGTGAAACTAATTATCATTTTATACGTCTAAAAGATGTTATGTGGCTCATTATTTGTTATTCTGATAGATGCAAGTTATTAATATATTAATTCTAAAAAAATTGCAACCTTATGAGATGCCATTGCGTCTGTAAGAATGCAAGGGGGAGGGATCCCAGTGATAGCACCCGAACTGGTAAGATCAGCACAAGCCGGTGACCGTGATGCGCTCATTACCCTATTGCGAGAGATTGAGTCTCACGTTTATCGGACGGCTTATTATATTTTGAATAATGAACAGGATGCGCTTGATGCTTCGCAGGAGGCTCTTCTTCGGATTTATACCAAAATTAATTCCTATGAAGAAAAAGCCTTGTTCAAAACGTGGGTGCAGCGGATTGTTACGAACATCTGCATCGATAAATTTCGCAGAGCGAAACCAACGGTCTCTATGGATGAACATGAGATGACTTTTACAGCTGATAATGATGTAGAACAGGAAATATTGACAGGTTACCTAGCTCAGGATATTAGAGAGGCTATTGAAAAGCTTCCCGAACACCATCGCACTGTAGTTGTTCTACGTTATTTGCAGGACTTTTCGTATCATGAAATTGCAGAATCGCTAAACTTACCACTCAATACGGTGAAGTCTTACTTATTTCGAGCTAGACACACCTTACAGTCGTTACTCCAAGATTATCAGAAAGGAGGTGTTCGGGGATGAAATGTCAAGAGGTGATGATGTACATGCAAAGACAGCTAGATGGAGATTTAGCTCCAAAAGAAGAAAATGAGCTGCATGCTCACCTTATGCATTGTTTGGACTGTGCACAGATGTTTGAGCGTCTGCAGGCATTGTCGAACGAATTGTCCCAGCTTCCTAAGGTTACGCCGCCTTTCAGTTTGGTTGATGCGATTATGCCACAGTTGCTTGAATTGGATAAACAAAATGAAATGCCAATAACGGACAATGTCGTTGTCTTCCCATCGAAGGTTGCTAGGGTAGAATTAGAAGAAGACATGCCTAAGCTCACAGGGTTGAGCCGATTTAGAGAACAGTTCTCGTGGAAAGTCGCAAGCGGCGTTGTTGCCGCGGGATTGATTATTGGATTTTTCGCATTTAATATGCAGAATCCTGTTCTCGACAATGCGGACGGTATTATGTCTCGTTCAAGCTCTGATTCCAAAAGCGCACCTGAGCAGCGTGTAACTGGAACAACAGAAATGAATCAAAATATAGGCAACCAAGATATCGCGAAAAACCAGGAGAATGCTACCTCTAAAGAAGGATCACCAGTTGCGCCAACAGCAGATTCATTTGCAAAAGGGATARACACAGCTAACACTTCTAGTGGCAACGGTGGGAATTCGCCGCAGGCTACTTCCAACGCACAGTTAGAAAAACCAGGTGCATATAGTTCACCAGCTACTGGCGGTGACATGCAGACGAACAAGGTAGCACCATCTACATCGGCTCCAGAGCGGTTGAGAGATCCGGATGCATCAGTTCCAAAGCCCAATAAGGTTGATTCAAAAGCAGAAGTCACTCCGCCTGCCGCTGGCTTAAGCGTACCCCAATCGTCGTTAGAGCCGAAGCCGACGGAATCACCAGCCAGGAAAATAGCTCCGGCTCCGGCACCAACCGTTGACACATCGAGTTCAGACCGAATAAGTGCAAGTCAAGGTATTCTCTCATTCACCGTTCCTCCAGGGGAGGCTAAGCTAAAGTCTGCCACGGGTATATATGAGGCAACGATTGAAGATGCGCACGTGGTCATTCGAAACACCCTCACGCTTGAGCTTGTATTTGCTTCCAAGCATGTATGGCAGGCAGAGGATCAAATCAAGTTGTTGGAATGGTCGAAGGATGACAAGCTATTTTATGAGGTTACTAGTAAAGGATTGCTTCAAACGATTCTTATCGATGTCAAAGAGAAAACAGAAGCCAATAAATAAAACTAAATTTCGTTGCACCAATTTGGCTGAAATTGCGTAAACTATCTTAGGGAACATGGAACAGTTCATTCATCCACACGAGTTAAGGTTTCTAGGGCCTTGAATCGGTGTTTAAATAGACTGGCGAAGGGATTGCATCAAAGTCTTCGGGCTTTGACGTAATCCCTTTGTTGTTGTTAAAATAAACAAGAGGGGTGGATGCTAGCCATGGATGCCAAAAGAGCATTAAAAGATATACAAGCAGGTCGTCCAGCACCCGTTTATTTGTGCTACGGACCTGAGAAATATAAAATGCGCGAATTTATTCAGATTTTAACGGATTCATTAATGGGGCTAGAAGACCGGGAATTTGCAGTAAGTAAATTCGATTTGAGTGAAATGCCACTTTCATCTGCGCTAGATGATGCAGAAACATTACCATTTATGGTGCCGAAGAAACTAGTTATTGCTAAAAATGCGATGTTTTTCACTGGTGCGAAGGAAAATACGAAGCTAGAGCACAATATGGATCGCTTAACAGCCTATTTGAAATCACCTGCGGAACATACGGTCGTGGTATTCACAGTAGATGCCGATAAATTGGACGAGCGTAAGAAGATTGTAAAGGCTTTAAAGGACATGGAGGCCGCTGTGCCGTTCCTTTCTTTGAGTGCAGAGGAATTAACAGATTGGGTTGCTAAACAAGCGAAAACGCTAGGCTTTACATTCTCTGGTGGCGCGGCAGACCAGTTGATCCTGTATACCGGGGGTAATTTGCAATCGTTATCGGCCGAACTTGAGAAGATTTCCTTATATGTCGGTGCTGAGGGAGTGGCTTCGCCTGACGTTATTGATCAATTGGTCGCTCGGAGCACGGAGCAGAACGTATTCATACTTATTGAAGATATCGTGAATGTGCGGTTGGAGCGGGCATTTGTGATCTTAGAAGAGCTTCTGAAGCAGCGAGAGGAGCCGATCAAAATCGCGTCGCTTATCGCCAGACAGTTCCGGATCATGTTGCAGGTGAAGGAGCTTGGCAAGCAGGGCTATTCGCAGCAACAGATGGCTTCACAGATTGGTTTGCATCCTTTTGCGGTCAAAGTTGCCGAAGGGCAGGCCCGAAAGTACGATGGGGAGAAGCTGAGCCGAATTATGGGTGAGCTRGCTGATCTTGATTTGCAGATGAAAACGGGGAAAATCGATAAAGTGTTAGGGTTGGAACTATTTCTTCTTAGGCTCGCTGCCTAGGAAGATGATTCGTCATTAAACAGGTCCTTAAATGGAAAAAAGACTAATTCTCCTAGGAGAATTAGTCTTTTGCTTTTATGTCCGTGAATTACGCTTGAGCCGAAAGAGCGTTTAGCTTTTTAGCTAGACGGGACTTCTTGCGGTTAGCGGCATTTTTATGAATTAAACCTTTAGAAGCAGCTTTGTCTAATTTCTTAGAAGCAGAAACTAAAGCTTCAGGGGTTAAAGCTGTTTCGAAAGCTTTCACAGCAGTACGCAAAGCGGACTTGTGGGAAGCGTTGCGAAGACGACGCTTTTCGCTAACTTTTACTCGTTTAATAGCGGATTTAATGTTTGGCATGAAATTCACCTCCTACTTACAAAACACGTTCAACGTTACATTTGTATGTTTGCTGACAACTTTAAGTATTCTACCACGCAATATTTTAAATTGCAAGAGCTGTCAATAGGTTTTCAGTGGTCTTTAGTGGCGGTTCTGCTGTTCATGATCTATGTTGCTCGCTGCAATTCACTTTAGTTCACCCCAGAAACTGCGATAGTCCGATTTCCCCGAACTAAATCGAGCATTCCTTGCTTTGAGTGGCGAATAGTCAGGTTCTGCCGAACTAATTAGCCATTTTAAATGTGCAGAGGCTGATTTGAGCGTTTTCGTTGTGTGTTTTAGGACTAATTAAGTTCTGAAGAGGCAGACATTAAGATTAATTCGATAATTTCGGACTAAATGGTGTGTGGATGGGGCTGAAGTGGGAGTGCATTAGAAGTGGCAGTAACAGTAACAGTAACAGTAGCAGTAGCAGGAAACCAGCACTTGGTCACAACAAGGGAGGAGTGCGAGTCGCATCTACGACCCAAGTGTGGACCCTTGCCACGCCTTGGACTCCCGGATAAAGCCATTTTTTCTCTTCTAAGAGCMTAATGTGCTTTCTCGCAGTATCATACCCACAACGCAGCACTTCCTTGACATCCGCAAGCTTGACCGGGCGATCCAAACGTAAGGCTAACCGGAGAATATCTCTTTCTTGGCTACTTAACTGATTTATAGTAATTTCTTGCTCCCCAAATAATCTTCCTATAAGCTGCTGTATCAGCGCTTGCCAAAGACGTGGTCGTTCCCTTATGTCATCTAGGCTAATTCGCACGATGATCCATCCGTCATTCACAAGGTGCATATGTCGGACCCATTGGTTCGAGTATTGTCTTCGATCCATTTTATCATAGTGAGTCCCGTAAGGGTCGATCTCAAAAGCAATGCGAATACCCGAACGGACATAAGCAAAGTCGAGATATCTTTTACCGTCCGCGAAATCAACAATTTCATACTCTGGATGTAAATAATTGAAATGTCCAAAAGCGTTCCACCATAGATAACGGAGAAACTCTATCTCAGCAAAGGCATGACCGGTCTGTAATTTCCGTAGAGCTTCTCCTTTCCTTTTGGATTCATGCGAGTTCAACCATTCTTTGTGTGCACAGTCAAATTGATTTAAGGTCATTCCAACACTCTCCATTCCAAATAAAAATAGCGCCGTCCAACAACTCTAATGAGTAGTTGAAACGGCGCATGCTTTGCGTGTGAAGATCTAGCCTATCTAGTTACATTGAGGATATCATCACCATGCTATTCTGACAAGCATTTACAAATGTCCGATTTTCAAATCTAGCGGTTTTCAGTGGTTTTTATCTCTGCATAACCCCGCGGCATCTGTCACACAATAAGCAACACAGCGCAAGTATGAAAGGGGACCTCCAATGGACTTAGGCATATTTAACACACAGACCGATCTTGCACTCGATGCAAGGGATATGGCCCATGCAGCCAATCAGGGGCAACCGATTCCTGGTATTGAACAGGAGTTCACACGGGAAAACGGGATTCGCGTAACCAAAATTAACGTCCTGAACGAAGAAGGCTCCAAAGCGCTTGGTAAGCTTCTGGGTCATTATATAACGATTGAGGTACCTGCACTGCGGGAGAAAGATAGTCAGCTTCAAGATCGGGTGGCAACTAAGCTCGCTCAGGAGTTTGAGCAGTTTTTGCGCCAAGTTGGTATTCCGAAAAATGCGAAAGCCCTGATTATTGGACTGGGCAATGGGAATGTGACTCCCGATGCTTTGGGACCGCTCGTCGTTGAAAATATTATGGTGACGCGCCATTATTTTGAACTGGTACCTGAAGATGTGAGCCCAGGCTACCGAGCTGTGAGTGCTGTTGCGCCTGGAGTACTTGGTACGACGGGGATCGAAAGCAGCGACATCGTGCAAGGCATTGTGGATAAATCTAAACCTGATTTCATCATCGCTATAGATGCTCTGGCCTCTAGATCTTTGGATCGAGTCAATACGACCATTCAGATCGCAGATACTGGTATCCATCCAGGTTCAGGCATTGGCAATAAGCGCAAAGGTTTGACGAAGGAGAATCTAGGGATTCCAGTTATTGCGATTGGTGTACCAACGGTCGTATACGCTTCAACAATTGTGAATAATGCTTTTGATCTCATGCAGAAGCATTTCAGCGGTCAAACGAGCAATACGGGGCAGATATTTGGACTTCTCGATAATATCAATGAAGAAGAGCGGCTACAGCTTGTTAAAGAGGTGTTAAACCCCGTAGGGCACGATTTACTCGTTACCCCGAAGGAAATTGACCAGTTTATTGAGGATATTGCCAATATCATCGCCAGCGGCTTAAACGCGGCTTTACATGACGCTGTAGATGCCGATAACGTAGCTGCGTATACGCATTAATGAAATGAGAGAACTGAGCCCACTTATGTGGGGGCAGTTCTCTTTGGCGTTGGAGCTGCCTATCAAAATCAGGTAGAGAACCTCTCATCCTATCTATGATAAAAACTTCTATCGAAGCCCTTCGAGGATGAGCGACCGCGTTTTAGCAGAGAGACTTTGGTCTCCGACCAAAGATCCCTATAAATGGTTGTTTTTATCGCCAATAAGAATTTGTTCTTCCGAATCTCGGAAACTTGTAAATTCTTATGTGGTTAAAAAAAATCTAGCGAAACCTAGTTCTATCGTTCGGGCTCGTTTCATAGATTGAATTAAGATAGTTTAGGAGGCATGGTAACTATGAAATGGACATCAGCCACATGGAATTTCAGCCAAGTTCGTAAAACCTTTCAGAGCGCCAGTTCCGTCGGGAAAACGTTTATGGTTCTCAGCACCTCGACCTTAGCGCTATTCGTTCTCATTGGTCTGGGTGGTGTCCTGCAAAGCCGATTAATGTCCACATCGCCTGTTTCATCCATGAAAGGTCTCGCTGCCTCTGTCACGAATCAGTTTTTTATCGATATGTTGGGTATGGAAGTCCCTCATTTAAATAAGGATCAGAAAAAGTTCACTTTCTCCCAACACAACGTGTTTCACTTCGCTTTTCAAATGATGACGGATATTAATCCAAGTGATCCTAAGAGCTTAGTCGCAAGTGAAGTGCCTGGTATGGAGTTGAATAAGTCGACGGTATTGGTAAGAGGGAGCGAAACGAATCCAAGTGCCCCCTACGATTTAAATCCAATATCAAGTGATTTGGAAGCGGAAGCTAGATTTCCACAGCCATCGCCATCCGTAGAGCCGACACCTATTAGCTCTACATCCCCTTCACCAAACACAGTTGCACAACCACCGAAAACAGCTGGAGATAATATCGCCTTTATCTATCAAACACATAGTAATGAGTCTTTTTTACCAGAGTTGAAAGGTGTAACAGATCCAGATAAAGCCTACAGTGATAAAGTGAATATCATCTCCGTCGGGCAACGGTTAGCTCAGAATTTAGAGAGAGATGGTATTGGTGCTGTGCATTCTTCGACTGTTTATCCGAGTACTGTCAAAGGGTTTGAATATCCGTATTCGTACAAGTATTCGGCCAAAACGCTTCAGGAAGCGATGGCTTCGCACAAGGATTTACAGTACTTCTTCGATATTCATCGCGATTCAGCAGCACGTAGTAAAACAACAGCCACGATTGAAGGCAAGGATGTTGCACAGGTGTATTTTATAATCGGCGGAAAAAACCCGAACTGGAAAAAGAACGAAGAATTTGCAAGAAAAATTCATCAAGTGCTGGAAGAGAAGCATCCTGGCGTCTCAAAGGGGATTCATGCGAAAGAAGCCAGCGAGGGCAACGGGTTGTATAACCAAAATATTTCGCCAAATAGTATTCTGATCGAGGTAGGAGGGCCTTACAATACCCTTGAGGAATGCTACCGGACGACAGATTGGCTGGCAGAAGCGATATCCGAAGTTATTTTGAACGCGAAAAAAGTGGATGCACCTGTGACTACACCTAAAAACTCGTAAACGAACGAGTAACAATAAAGGAGGGAAATACAATGAGGCTGAGGCACTTTTATATCAAAGTTGGCTTGTTTGGACTCCTGCTGCTGTTTTGTATCTTGTTCGGCGTCAGTCTAGCATCCAGCGGCATGGAACGCATAGAAGGTCCTCAGCCTTCCTCCAAAGCAGCCCAACAAGTCGCTCCAACCAAGGCACCGGGAAAAGTAGTAACGACGGTTGCCCAAGCAGCGCCTACACCGACACCAGTTGGCAAAGACACGGTTGTAAAAGGGGAACAGACGACAGAACCACAAGCTGAACCTGTTGCCATTCATGACAATTCCTTGAACCGTGTAGGGAATAAATTAGGCGAACTTTTACAGATAACGGCGCATCATGGCATTAAATTGTTTATTTCTTTGTTTGATGCTGTTTTAGGCAAAGGTTAGGTGTGCATTGCTCCGACTTCTCACAACTGCTATAATGAAAATTATTTGCATGTAGTGGGGGTTAGTCTTTAGCATGACGGACATTCGAGAAAGACAACAAAGAATTCGCAACTTTTCAATTATCGCTCATATCGATCACGGTAAATCAACACTAGCTGATCGTATTCTGGAATATACAGGTGCATTGTCTTCTCGTGAAATGCAAGAGCAAGTTCTCGACCAGATGGATCTGGAGCGTGAACGTGGGATTACGATTAAACTTCAAGCGGTAAGATTGGCTTACCGTGCGGATGATGGCGTTGACTACATCCTTAACCTGATTGATACACCTGGACACGTAGACTTTACCTATGAGGTTTCACGAAGCCTTGCGGCTTGTGAAGGCGCTCTGTTGGTCGTAGACGCGGCTCAAGGAATTGAGGCTCAGACGCTAGCTAACGTGTATCTCGCATTAGAGAATAACCTAGAAATTTTACCTGTCATTAATAAAATTGATTTACCTAGCGCAGACCCGGATAAAGTTAAGCAAGAGATCGAAGACGTAATCGGGCTTGACGCTAGTGATGCTGTACATGCATCAGCTAAAGCGGGGATCGGTATTAAAGAGATTATCGAACAAATTTGCCTGAAGGTACCAGCTCCGCAAGGTAATCCTGATGCGCCGCTCAAAGCATTGATTTTCGACTCCCATTACGATAGCTACAAAGGCGTAATCGTCTACGTGCGTGTCGTTGATGGTGCGATCAAAGCTGGCTCCAAGATCAAAATGATGGCGACAGGCAAAGTGTTTGAAGTTATTGAAGTCGGTGCTTTCAAACCAAGAATGTCATCGGTTCCTTCCCTTGAGGTCGGAGATGTTGGGTTTATCGTTGCCGGTATTAAAAATGTTGGAGACACGCGTGTCGGTGACACGGTGACGGAAGCAGATCGTCCTTCACCTGATGCATTACCAGGTTACCGCCGGATTAATCCAATGGTATTCTGCGGATTGTATCCGATTGAAACGACCGATTACAACGATCTTCGTGAAGCGTTGCAAAAGCTTGAACTGAACGATGCTTCCTTACGTTTTGAGCCTGAAACCTCGACAGCCCTAGGCTTTGGCTTCCGTTGTGGATTCTTAGGACTCCTGCACATGGAAATCATTCAAGAGCGTATCGAGCGTGAATTTAACATTCCACTGATTACAACGGCACCGAGCGTTATTTATCGGATTACGTTAACGAATGGTGATGTCATGGAAATTGACAATCCATCGAACTATCCGGATCCACAACGAATTGATTTCGTTGAGGAACCTTACGTGAAAGCTTCTGTCATCGTGCCTAATGATTATGTGGGTACAATCATGGAACTTTGCCAAGGTAAACGCGGTGAATATATGAATATGGAATACTTAGATACGAATCGTGTTACATTGACTTACGAGATCCCGCTATCTGAGATTGTCTACGATTTCTTCGATATGCTGAAGTCACGGACGAAGGGCTATGCTTCCTTTGACTACGAGGTTTCGGGCTACAAGAAATCCAATCTAGTGAAAATGGACATCCTGCTTAATTCCGAGCAAGTGGATGCGCTATCCTTCATCGTTCACCGTGATACCGCGTATCATCGTGGCAAAATCATTTGTGACAAGCTCAAGGAGCTTATCCCGCGGCAAATGTTTGAGGTGCCGATTCAAGCGGCAATTGGACAGAAAATCGTGGCGCGTGAGACAGTTAAAGCGATGCGTAAGAACGTACTTGCAAAGTGTTACGGCGGTGACATTTCCCGTAAGCGTAAATTGTTAGACAAGCAAAAAGAAGGTAAAAAACGCATGAAGCAGGTCGGCAGCGTAGAAGTGCCGCAAGAAGCGTTCATGGCTGTTTTGAAAATCGACGAATAGATGCAGGGAACTCAAAGCTGGGGTGGCAGCGTACGCTGTCCCTTGGCTTTTTGTCAATTGTGACCGTGGAAAGGAACACCCTTATGTTAGTTACTTATACAACGCCTACGGCAGTGTACATTCATATCCCGTTTTGCACAAATAAATGCCATTATTGCGACTTCAACTCGTACGTGCTCAAAGGCCAACCCGTCATGGAATATCTAGATGCCCTTGAGCGTGAAATGGAGCTGACAGTTCGGAATCATCCACCTCAGAAGGTGGAGACGATCTTTGTCGGCGGTGGAACGCCAACGGTGCTGCTTCCAGATCAAATGGAACGCTTCTTACGTATCGTACGCACGTATTTCCCAGCGGATAGTACAGAAGTTGAATTTTCGATGGAAGCCAATCCGGGAACAACGGACGAAGATAAACTTGCTGTCATGAAAGCTGGCGGTGTGAATCGGATCAGCTTTGGTGTACAATCTTTTAACAATGACATCCTTGCGGCAATCGGCCGTATTCATAATACAGATGATGTGCATAGAAGCATTGCCAATGCCAAGAAACTAGGCTTCGATAATTTATCCATTGATCTTATGTTCGGGCTTCCGAAGCAAACGGTGGACATTATGCAGGCTACATTAGATGAGGCGCTGTCACTCGATTTGCAGCATTATTCGATATACAGTTTGAAAGTAGAAGAAAACACGTTATTCCACACCTTGTTCAATAAAAATCAGCTGCCGCTCCCGAGTGAAGATGAGGAAGTCGATATGTACGAGTTGATTATGAAAAGGCTGGAAGAAGCGGGTTACAAGCAATACGAAATCAGTAACTTTGCCAAACCTGGCCGCGAAAGCAGACATAATACGATGTATTGGCGCAACCGCTCTTATTACGGATTAGGCGCTGGTGCACATGGGTATATGAATGGTAAGCGCCATGTGAATGTGAAGGGCATCCAACCTTACATTGATGCAACGAAGCTTGGGTTACCGATCATGGAACAATTCGACGTGACACCACAAGAAGCGATGGAAGACTTTATGATGGTTGGCTTGCGGCTCCTAGAAGGTGTGCGAAGCAAAGACTTCATGGATCAATTCGGAGAGACAATCGAATCCCACTTCGGAACTACTTTGCAAGGCTGGATAAACAAAAAGCTGATTGAGCAAACGCCAGAAGGATATCGTCTATCCAAACACGGTATTTTGTTAGGAAATGAAGTCTTTGCCTCGTTCTTAAGCTAAACCGAAATAGCGCAAAAAACGCTTGTGCATTTATACGTATTGTTGTATATTTATACATGAATCCACAAGCGAAACAGCGGAAAGCCGCAGGGCGCTAGCGTGGCTTTTATGCATTTTTGTGTGAATGGTGGGTGGGGAAGCGTGAATACATCAACTACGGTATCCGTAAGAAAAGCTTCAGTGGATGATATCGATAAGCTTTTTGAAATTATACAGGGGTATGCCAAGCAAGGCATCATGCTGCCGCGGAGCAGGGAAATGCTCCAAGATCAAATTGATACATTTGTTGTCGCTGAATTCGATGGCTTATTAATAGGCTGCGGTTCATTGACGAGGCTGGGGCCAGATCTTGTTGAGATTCGCTCACTTGGGATGACGCCTGGCTACAAGGGTCAAGGAATCGGCGGCAAACTGGTTGATTTCTTAGTTGAAGAGGCAAGAAGTCAAGGAATTATTAAAGTTATGGCACTTACTTATGAAGTAGCTTTCTTTCAGAAAAACGGCTTTACACTCGTTCCGAAGGAGATTTTTCCTGAGAAGGTTTGGAGAGACTGTATGCATTGCAAAAAACAGTATTGTTGCGACGAAATCGCCGTACTTAAACGTTTGGATTGACTTGACAACAGACCTTAGGGTCTGTTATTTTTGTATTAGGATTTAGCACTCACTAAATACGAGTGCTAACGAAGGTGGCAAATAGTGAGAAGTGAGGAGGAGGGGTACTCATGTTGACAGAGCGCCAACGCATGATTTTAAGTGCAATCATTGATGATTACGTTCGTTCAGCGGAGCCAATTGGTTCGCGAAGTATTTCGAAGCGTGGGAATGTTGGTTTTAGTCCAGCGACCATTCGTAACGAAATGTCAGATCTCGAAGAAATGGGCTATCTTGAGCAGCCTCATACGTCCGCAGGTCGTATTCCTTCACACAAAGGTTATCGCTATTATGTCGATCATTTGTTGAAGCACGGCTCCTTGCATAGTCAAGATTTGGACTCCATGAAGGGGGCTTTCGCAGAACGTATTCAAGAGATGGAAGGTGTTATTCAGCACGTTGCTGGTATGCTATCCAGTCTTACGAATTACACGTCTATTGTGCTCGGTCCTGAAGTGTTTAGCACGACATTGAAGCATATCCAAATCATTCCGATCTCGGACACAACGGCTGTTGCGATCCTAGTGATGAATACGGGACATGTTGAAAATAAGACAGTAACGATACCCGAAGGGATTCCGATGTCGGAAATCGAGAAGGTCGTTAATATTCTGAATACTAGGCTTAAGAATGTACCTTTGGTTCAGTTTAAATCGAAGCTTTACAATGAGATTTCTAATGAGTTAAGCAAATATGTCACTGGCTATCAAGAGCTTCTTGGTCTGGTGGAAAGCGTGCTTCAAAGTGACGAGAAGGACCGTGTTTTCCTCAGTGGGATGACGAATATGCTCACACAGCCTGAGTTCAAGGATGTGGAGAAAGTGAAGAGCATTTTTGATCTACTGGAAGAAGCACCAACCCTTATCAAGTTATTTACTCCGTCAAATGAAGGCATTGAGATTAAAATTGGTGCTGAGAATAGTATTGAAGCCATATCGAATTGCAGTTTAATTACAGCTTCCTATTCCATTGGTGGTACGCCGCTTGGAACGATTGGTATTTTGGGACCTACTCGTATGGAATACGGTAGAGTTATAGGCTTAATGGAGCATCTATCGAAGCATATGGAATTGGTCCTAGGACGTTGGTATGGCAAATGACAGGAGTCAAACCTACTATGCACGGTGAAAATGAAGAACGGTACTCGACGTTAGTGAATAATGCCGCGGCTGTCAGAGCGATTTGTTCGGCTGTCGAAGGAACCTTAGGTCCTAAAGGGCTGGATACCATGCTAGTCGGCGGCCAAGGTGATGTCATTATTACCAACGATGGTGTAACCATCTTGGAAAAGATGGATGTTACCCATCCTGCTGCTAGGTTAATGATTCAAGTCGCTCGCAGTCAACAACGCCAAATTGGCGATGGCACAACGACAGCGACAGTACTTGCCGGAGCCATGGTGCAAGAAGGCGTCGCGCAAGTTACACGCGGCGTGCCCGTCGCCAAGGTTGTCACTGGCATGCTACAGGGCATTGAATTGGCCGTAGCGAGCTTGCAGGGCCGCAGTCGTCAGATTGCAGGCCTTGGAGATCGCGCGCTGCAGCGAATTGCGTATACAGCGGGGCGCGAGCAGACAGACATTGCTAAGCTTATCATCCAAGCGGCCGAGGCAGTTGGTGAGGCGAAGCTGCGCCAAGAAGGCTATCGCTTCGCGGACAGCGTGCTCGCACATGAAGAAGCGAGCAGTGAGGTCTGGACCGGCATTCTGCTGAACCAGAAGCCGATGAACCTGCACCTCGAGCACGAGCGGCGAGATGCTCGCATCCTCGTGCTGCATGATGCCCTGGAGCCTGAGGCGGTCAGCGAAGAATCGCTGGTAACCGAGGCAGGCTTCCAGCGCTACATGCAGCTCCGGGAGCTCTTCCGCAGCAGCCTCGGCTCGCTGCTGKAGCTTGGCGTCGGTCTGATTGCATCAGACCGCGGGGTTGACCCTGAGGCGGAGCAGTTCTGCTCCGACCATGGCATTCTCGTGCTGCAGCGACTGTCCCGCCGGGACTTGCAGCTGCTGAGCGAGCACACCGGCGCTAGGCCGGTGCGGCGCACGGCGCTGCGCAAGAGCGCGCCGGAGCTGAGCGCTGCGCTCGGTCACGCGGGCTATGCCGCGTATGACGAGCGGCTGGAGCGCGTGCGCGTAGCGCGCGGTCACGGCGAGCAGCACGTGACCGTGATCGTTGGCGCCGCGACGCGCGAAGCGGCGCATGAGCGCTCGCGCATCGCGAAGGACGCTGCGTCAGCTGTGCAAGCCGCCGTGCGCGGCGGGTACTTGCCTGGCGGCGGCGCAGCGGAGATGGCCGTCGCGCATGATCTGGAGCGTGTGCGCGAGACGATGAAGGGCATGGAAGGCTTTGGTGTGGCCGCTGTCGCGGGAGCACTGCGCAAGCCGTTGTCTCAAATCGTCGTGAATGCAGGCTACAATCCGCTCGAGAAGGTTGAAGAGCTGAAAGCGGCCCAGCTTGCGCAGGATACGGACAGCCTAGGGATCGATTGTGATACGGGGTTGATCACGGATTTTGTGGAAGCAGGGATCATGGATCCGACAGATGTGAAAATTCACGCTCTGCAAGCGGCTGGGGAAGTCGCTGCCGCGGTGCTGCGTATCCATACAGTGATTAAGATGAAGCAGCCTTTTGAAGAGAACTAAAGATGGGTAAACTAATGCCCAAATGGATGATGTATGTGAATCGAGTATAACTCGTGTATTATGTTTAGGAGGTGAAGGACAATTGAGTACTGGAGATAACAAAACAGTCGAACAAGACATTGACACTACATACGCAGCCGATAACGAAGCAACGACTGGAGAAGCTGTTGCAGACGTTTCCGAGGAAGCTACGGTATCTAGCGAATTGGAACAGGCGCGTGTGCAAGCTGAAGAAAACTATCAGCGTTTATTACGCGTTCAAGCGGACTTCGACAACTTCCGTCGCCGTGCAAGAGCGGAGAAGGAAGATTTCGCGAAATACGCTTCGCTAAAATTAATTGAGCAGCTACTACCGATTGTGGATAACTTTGATCGCGMGCTGTCTTCAAGCAAAGAGACGAAGGATTTCGACGCATTGGTGAAGGGCTTGGATATGACATACCGCGGTATTGATCAACTATTAACTGCTGAAGGGCTTAAGCCTATCGAAGCTGTTGGTCATCCGTTCAATCCTGAATTCCATCAAGCAGTGATGCAAGTGGAATCCGAGGAGCATGAAGAAGGTATCGTCGTGGAAGAATTGCAAAAAGGCTACATCCTGAAAGATAAGGTCATTCGACCAGCAATGGTTAAAGTTAGCGTATAAGTCTAATTTTGATCACGAAGTAATCCAAGAAGCTTATTCGACATCGAATATTGAATTCAGCCGGAAATTCCGGTGCTCACGTAGTTTACACTACGCTCTGCTCCTCATTTCCTAGCTTCTTTCAATCTTCTCGGTGCTGAAAACCTGACTAAAGGATCTTATTTCATTCTAAAAAAACTAATGACGTTCCTATGGGACATAAGGAGGATCTTTACATGAGTAAAGTAATTGGTATTGACTTAGGTACTACAAATTCTTGCGTTGCCGTTATGGAAGGCGGAGAAGCTGTTGTTATTCCAAATCCAGAAGGTAACCGCACAACGCCATCCGTTGTAGGTTTCAAGAAAGACGGCGAGCGCGTAGTTGGTGAAACGGCTAAGCGTCAAGCGATCACAAACCCAGACAAAACAATCTCCTCCATTAAGCGTCACATTGGTACGAACCACAAAGAGAACATTGATGGCAAAGACTACACGCCACAAGAGATCTCTGCAATCATCTTGCAAAAGCTAAAAGCGGATGCAGAAGCTTACCTTGGTCAAACAGTTACGCAAGCGGTAATCACGGTTCCTGCTTACTTCAACGATAGCCAACGTCAAGCAACGAAGGATGCTGGTAAAATTGCAGGTCTTGAAGTACTTCGTATCGTCAATGAGCCAACTGCAGCAGCACTTGCATACGGTTTGGAAAAAACAGAAGATCAAACAATTCTCGTTTATGACCTTGGGGGCGGTACATTCGACGTATCCATCCTTGAGCTAGGCGATGGTTTCTTCGAAGTTAAAGCAACAAGCGGCGACAACAAATTGGGCGGAGATGACTTTGACCAAGTTGTGATGGATTACCTCGTTGCTGAATTCAAAAAAGAACAAGGCATTGACCTTTCCAAAGATAAAGCGGCAGTTCAACGTTTGAAAGATGCTGCTGAAAAAGCGAAAAAAGAACTTTCTGGTGTTCTGACTACAACGGTTTCCCTTCCGTTCATCACGGTAGCAGACGGCGTACCTCAGCATTTGGAGTTGAACTTGACGCGTGCGAAGTTCGAAGAGCTTTCCGCTGGTCTAGTTGAAAGAACATTAGGACCAACTCGTCAAGCTCTTCAAGATTCCGGTTTGTCCACAAGCCAAATCGATAAAGTTGTTCTTGTTGGTGGATCTACTCGTATTCCTGCGGTTGTAGAAGCGATTAAGAAATTAATCGGTAAAGAGCCACACAAAGGTGTTAACCCGGATGAAGTTGTTGCCCTTGGTGCAGCTGTTCAAGCTGGTGTCTTGACTGGTGAAGTGAAAGACGTTGTTCTTCTTGACGTAACTCCACTTTCCCTTGGTATCGAAACAGCAGGCGGCGTATTCACGAAAATGATCGACCGTAACACAACGATTCCTACTACAAAATCACAAGTGTACTCCACTTATGCAGATAACCAAACTAGCGTAGAGATTCACGTGCTTCAAGGTGAGCGCTCCATGGCTAGCGGTAACAAAACACTTGGCCGCTTCATGCTAGGTGACATTCCTCCAGCTCCACGCGGCGTTCCACAAATCGAAGTAAGCTTCGATATTGATGCGAACGGTATCGTTAACGTGTCTGCTTTGGATAAAGGAACAGGCAAAAGCCAAAAAATCACAATCACTTCTTCCAGCGGCTTGAGCGATGCAGAAGTTGAACAAATGGTGAAGGATGCGGAAGCACATGCTGAAGAAGATCGCGCACGTAAAGAGCTTGTAGAAGCTCGTAACGAAGCTGATCAATTGGTGTACTCCGTTGACAAAACGATCAAAGATCTTGGCGACAAAGTAGACCAAGGCGAGATCGACAAAGCGAATGCAGCGAAAGAGAAAGTTACAGCAGCTCTTGCTGGCAACGATCTTGAAACGATCAAAAAAGCAACAGAAGAATTGACTGAAGTCATTCAACAACTTTCTGTTAAATTATATGAGCAAGCTTCCCAAGATCAAGGCCCAGGTCCTGATGCTGGCGCAGGCGAAGCACCTAAAGGCAGAGAAAATGTTGTGGACGCGGACTACGAAGTGGTTGACGAACCTAAGAAATAAACATATTCTAACTAAATAGAAGTTTAAAGAAGTTTTTTAAACACTGTTTGTTACGCACGGAACGTTAGAGTCAAAGCCAACTGGAGTTTCTCCACGGCTTTGACTTTCCGTTTGTAGTCTTGAACATGGGAGTGGAACAAGTGAGTAAACGTGATTATTACGAGGTGTTAGGTCTCGGGAAAAATGCTTCACAGGAAGAGATCAAGAAGGCTTACCGTAAAATGGCACGTCAATATCACCCTGACGTGAATAAAGCGGCAGATGCAGAAGATAAGTTCAAAGAAGCGAAAGATGCTTATGATGTTCTGAGCGATGATCAGAAGAAAGCTCAATATGATCAGTTCGGTCACGTAGATCCGAATCAAGGGTTTGGCGGTGGTCAAGACTTCGGCGGCGGCTTCGGGGATATCTTTGATATGTTCTTTGGCGGCGGCGGCGGTGGTAATCGACGTAATCCGAATGCACCGCAGCGCGGTAACGATTTGCAATACACGATGACCGTGGAATTCAAAGAAGCCATTTTCGGTAAAGAAATGGATATCAACATTCCGCGTACTGAAAATTGCGACACGTGTAATGGTTCGGGTGCTAAAGCAGGAACAAAGCCAGAAACTTGCGGCGGCTGCCATGGCAGCGGGCAACAAGAAGTAGTTCAGAATACAGCATTCGGTCGTATTGTGAACCGACGCGTATGTACGTCTTGTAATGGTTCTGGTAAAATCATCAAAGAAAAATGCGGAACTTGTCATGGCGCAGGTAAAGTGAAAAAGACGCGCACGATTCACATTAAGATTCCAGCGGGTGTGGATGATGGCGCTCAACTTCGCGTTTCTGGTGAAGGTGAAGGCGGTACACGTGGAGGCCCATCTGGTGACCTTTATGTTGTTATTCGTGTGAAAAATCATGAGTTCTTCCAACGTGAAGGTAACGATGTTTACTGTGAAGTGCCATTGACTTTCATGCAGGCGGCGCTTGGTGATGAAATCGAAATCCCTACGCTAACTGAGAAAGTGAAACTCAAGATTCCAGCAGGCACGCAGACCGATACGTACTTCCGTCTTAAAGGTAAAGGTGTACCGCATCTCCGCGGCTTCGGTCAAGGAGATCAGCACGTGAAAGTTATCGTGATGACACCAACGAACTTGTCGGAAGATCAGAAGGATTTGCTGCGTCAGTTCGGCAAGCAAAGCGGCGAGCATACGCATGAGCAAAGCCAGTCTATTTTTGAACGTATGAAGAGAGCCTTCTTAGGCGACTAGAGAGAGTTATAAATCAGAAAAAAACACTTTGTTTTTAGATATAGACTAACGTTTTGTAGTCTAGCTCTATGAAACGGAGTGTTTTTTTGTATTTTAGATGGAGCTTTACAAAAAGTTTGCGTTAATTTTACACAATAACATAATTTATCTGGTACTCCCTTTACATTGGACATGTAAACTTTAAATGAATAGTATTCTTTTAATAGAGAGAGGTAGATTACATTGAAGAATCAATTTAGAACACGCAAAATAATAATACCAGTTTTAGGACTTGCTCTTTTGGCTCCAAGCGTACTTCCGAATATGGCTTACGCAGCTAACGATGTCAAAGTGAAATCAGTTGATTTCGTAGGGATGGTTGCACCTACTACCCCGGAAGATATGGCAAAAATGTACTCCAGCGCTTCTGTTCAAGTTACATATACCGACGGTACTGTAAAATCGTTCCCTTTAACTTATAAAACATTGTTTAAAACTGATGAAGCCATTAATGGCACAATTGCTGGCGTATCTCAAGATAAGAATGGCAAACCGATTATGGACACGAGTGTACCGAACAACCCAACTCCGTTTGTCTCCGATGCACCTGATTCCAACTCCTTATTTAAAATAGAAGGCGCTAAGGCGACAGCGAAAGGCGGAAATCCTCTCTCTTTAATTACACACTATGAATATATAACATTAAATAATGCTGGAAAGTCAGCTTATGGTATGGTTCCCGCTTCTATGTCGCTAACCACGCTTGATCAAAATAAAACAACGGGTGAGCTAGCAGCTACAGATCTGAAAAAAGTGGATTTTAGTGGCGTAGATGGATTATGGATTCCGTGTAATGGTTCCTTAACGCCGTGGAATACACACTTAAGCAGTGAAGAATATGAGGCGGATGCTCGTGCTTTTGAAGCGGATCCTACACAAACCTATGTAAATTCATTTGCTAGAGCGTTCTCTCAAGATGATACAAAAGTAGGAAACCCGTATGCCAATGGTTATATTCCAGAAGTAACTGTTCTTGCAGATAACACAAATACGGTAGTAAAACATTATAGTATGGGGCGTTTCTCGCACGAGCTAGGTCGTGTTGCACCTGACATGAAAACTGTCTTCTTCGGTGATGATGGTGGAAATACAATGTTGTTCCTTTATGTTGCAGATAAAGCTAAAGATCTTTCCGCTGGTACACTGTATGCGGCTAAATGGATCCAAACAAGTGATGAGAATGGTGGAGCAGCGAATCTACAGTGGATTCCGCTCGGTCATGCAACGGATGCTGAGGTTAAAAGTTATGTAGATAAAGGTTTGAAATTTAGCGATATTTTCGAAACAGCTGACAAAGATACAGCAGGATTTACAAAAATCAAATCGTATCCAAGCGGTAAAGTAGAGTGGCTGAAAGTGAAACCAGGTATGGAGAAGGCGGCTGCATTCCTTGAGTCTCGCCGTTATGGTGCAGTTGTAGGAGCGACAGCTGAATTCAACAAAATGGAAGGCGTTGCAGTAAACGCCAAGGATAATAAAGTATATGTAGCGATGTCATATGTTGAGAAATCCATGGAAAAAGATACGAAAGCTACTGATCCAACAGACGATATCCAAGTCAAAAAAATCAGAGCTGGCGTAACCTATGAGCTTGATATGAAAGGCGGACAAACTGATCGCAGCAAGCAGCCAATTAACAGTGAATACGTTCCTTCTATGATGAAGGGTCTAATTGTTGGTCAAGATTTGGCAAAAGCCGATAGCAAAGGGAATACGGCAGTTGAGGATCTTGTTGCGAACCCTGATAATCTATCTTACTCAGATGAGTTAAGAACTTTGTTTATTGGCGAAGACAGCGGCATGCATGCGAATAACTTCACTTGGGCTTATAACGTAGATACGAAAAAGCTTTCTCGTATTCTTTCTATTCCAGCTGGTGGAGAAGCTACAGGACTGCAAGTAGTAGATAACTTGAATGGCTTCAGCTACGTCATGAGCAATATGCAGCATCCCGGAGATGAAATGATTTTGCCGGAACCGCTGAAAGGCCAAGTTGATGCAATTATTAATAAGATCTATGACAATAAGCGTGCTGGCAGCGTAGGCTACATTAGTGGAATCCCAACTTCAGGCCAAATGCTGGAGTGGATGTCTACGGATAAGTCTCTATCTACTCTCCGTGATATGGCTGAGGCTGTTGGCGCAACGGTAAAATGGAATGAAGCGGATCGTAGCGTTACAGTGACCAAAGGCAGTCATTCCCTGATTGTAAAAATTAATGATAATTTAGCTATGGTTGATGGTCAATCCGTTCAATTGCCGTACGCAACTCGTATTGAAAACGAAAAAACGATGATGTCTACATCTGTTCTGAGCAGTTTCTTAAATCGTTAATTTTATCGAATTTGGAAGAGATCATTGCGGTGCATTTCGCACCCCTGGTCTCTTCATTTTATTAGGAGGTAATTTTAAGAATGTCATTGAAAAAAAAGCGGAGTAACAGTTAAGTCATTCTTTGCATAAAAATGAATCTCTTTGGAATAATAAAATTGGTTTACTTATACCGATTCAGGGAGGTTCAGACATGAGCGAGAACAACAAGCGTAAGCAACAAGATGCCAATCATCTTCCTATTGTTAAAAACGAGGATGTTGAGTTCGCAGCAGAAGTAGCAGACAAGGATGATTTCGAGGCTTCTGAGCGCGCGCAAGCGGCGGATGATCGTCAGGAAGATCAGTAATGGCGGAAAGAGGGATTCTAGCCTATTTTCATTCCCCCGAACAAGCGGAAGGTGTTGCTTCCAAATTAAAAGCCTTGCGCGCGGTGGATGTGCAGGTTGATCGTTTTACGAATGATATCGGCAGTGGAATTGAGATATCCATGGCGGACAGCATGATTAGTCAAGATCATGAGGTCGATGCGGTGGGACTTGATATTGTATTGGCTGCAGTCATTGACGAGCAGTGTTATGAACAAGCGATCCGCGTAATTGAAACAGCTGGCGGATCGGTTTAAACAAGAAGCACCTGTTCCATTGGACCTCAAGTTTCGGGGTCGACGGGACAGGTGCTTTTTAACTGTGAAAGTAGTGGGTAATTATTCAACACTCATCAAGTTGACGAGCTTATCCGGATAGTTCGTAATAATGCTGGACACACCAAGCGCCAACATCCGTCTCATCATCCGTGTATCATTAACCGTCCAAACATAAACTTCTTTATGGTTATTCTCGGCTAGCCTCATGAAAGATTCATTCACAAGGGGATAGGCCGCAGAAATGACTTCATAATCAGAGCTTTTCATTAGTTGTTCGAGACCATCTGTGTTTTGGCCAACGATGAGACCAGTCTTAATGGAGGAGTTAAGCGTTTTCACCTTATGCAAAAGCTCCGTATCGAAAGAGGTCACCGTGCATTCTTTTACAAAATCATGCGATTGGATAATGTCCACTGTTTTTTGTGCAAGCTCCACTACATGGCCATTATTTTTCAACTCGATATTTAGCTTCAAATGACCTTTGGCGAGTGAAATAACTTCATCCAGCGTGGGGACATGCTCATCTTTAAAATCCTTATGATACCAATTTCCTGCACTTGCTTGTTTGAGTTCAGTTGAGGTGACGTCCCACATGTTTTTGTTGATGCCAGTCGTCCTATATGCACTATTGTCATGCATTAGCATGACGACACCATCAGCCGTTTCTTGCACATCTAACTCCGCATATCCTGCGTGATTGGTGATGGCTTGTTGAAACGCAGCTAGTGTATTCTCAGGTGTAGTCCCTGAGCTTCCGCGATGAGCTGTAACTTGACTGTAATTATCAGCCATCATGGTTTTGGTAGTCAGTGGCGCAATAAGTGCCATTGCAAGGAAAATTGGAAGAACCATAAGTGTTTTCCGCATAAGATGTCTCCGTTCTTACGATACATAATAATGATGACTAATTCAATGTAGCACCTAAGTGTTAGATCTGTGTTAAGAAAAATAAAAAAGCGCTTACATGTATGACTCCATTTTACCCCAGAAGCGAAGTGTAGTACAATGTTCTTTGTGAAAATAGACCTATTGGGTTCGTTTTACATAGGGAATAACCGACAGGAGGAGCAATACCGATGCTTTGGCAAGAATTAACTGTACATACGACAGAAGAAGCGATTGAAATGATAACCAACTTTGTTCATGAATTGGGAGCCGGAGGTGTTTCCATTGAAGAAACCGGTACCTTAAATAAAGAGAGAGATACGTCGTTTGGTCAATTATACGAAACGCCATTTAACGATATCCCGGAAGGTAGAGCTGTAATCAAAGGTTACTTCTACCATGGTACCGACATGGAGCCTGTTTTGGCAAATTTGAAAGCGTCTGTGGAACAATTGACGGATTTTGATATTGATACGGGGAATCCGACGTTTGAGGTTGTTGAAGTCGATGATGAAGACTGGGCGCATGCATGGAAAACATATTTTAAACCGATTCGCGTATCCGATCGCTTGACGATTAAACCTACATGGGAAGAATACACGGCTTCGCCAGGTGAATTGATCTTGGAACTCGACCCAGGTATGGCGTTTGGGACAGGAACTCATGCTACAACGTCACTTTGTTTGAAAACGTTGGAGAAGGTGCTTCAGCCAGGTGACGATGTGATCGATGTCGGAACTGGCTCAGGAATTCTTTCCATTGCAGCAGCTAAGCTTGGTGCGAAGCATGTACTTGCAGTGGATTTGGATCCCGTAGCGGTTACAAGTGCGTTGGATAATACGAAGCAAAATCAACTCGAAGAACAAATTACTGTGAAACTTAGTGATCTTCTTGGCGTACTTAAAGAAAGCGAGTCAGAAGGGGATGCGGGATTAGGAGTTTCCATTCCTGTTCAGCTCGTTGTTGCGAATATTTTGGCTGAGGTTATTGTCATGTTCGTTGATGATGTGTACGAGGTGTTGCAGCAGGGCGGATATTACATAACTTCAGGGATCATAACGAATAAAGAAGCAGATGTAGAAAAAGCACTGGTTGCAGCTAAATTCACGATCGTAGAGAAAAACTATGATTCGAATTGGGTTGTGATCGTAGCTAGAAAGCTGTAGGTGTTGGCTCATGGGAGGCTTATTATTTTACGATTGGAGCACGTTGCCGTTTGTGATTTTGGTACTCGTGCTTTCGTTTACGATTCATGAATGGGCGCATGCGTATAGTGCCTATAAATTGGGCGATGATACGGCATATCGATTTGGCCGCGTTTCATTGAATCCAATGGTCCATCTGGACCTTTTTGGATCCATTATGATGCTGATTGCAGGCTTTGGTTGGGCGAAGCCTGTGCCCGTAAACCGTGGAAATTTCAAGCATCCTCGCTTGTATGGGATTATGGTGACCGCGGCGGGCCCGCTTAGTAACTTGATTATGGCCTTTATTACCATTATTATTGTCGTGCTTTTTGAGAAATACGGCTGGTTGAATGGGATGTCAAAGGGAAGTGGAGAAGCGATTGTTCAGTTCTTAAATAAAATGCTGAGTATCAATATCACGTTATTTTTATTTAACTTAATTCCAATTCCTCCGCTTGATGGCTATCGAATTATTCAAGATTTGGTTGATTTCAAATATACGGAAGCTGTTCAAAAATTTGAACAATGGGCATCGGTTATTTTTCTTGTCATTGTATTCGTAGGCCCGCTGCGTCGCGTAACTCTTGATCCGTATTTGAGATTAGGAAATAAAATCATTATCCAATTCTATGATATGGTCTCAGGTATATTGGGCATGTAACCTCACCAGATAGTTCCATATGGATTTTCGGACTCAAACGAGGTATGATGGTGTGTGGAAGTTCTACCTACAACAAGCTGTTCAAATGAAGTTCACATGAACGAAGATAGAGAGGCTTTGACTATGCAACGTTATTTTCTCCCGCCCCAGCAGTTCCATGCTTCTACACAAACAGTCACCATTGAGGGTGACGACGCTCATCATCTTGGTCGCGTCATGCGAGCAGAAGTAGGAGATCAAGTGATTTGCAGCAATGGTGTGGATCGTGAGGTGCTCGTTCGGATCACTCACCTGGATAAGGGAGCTGTTACCGCGGAAATCGTGGAAGAGCTCGCGATGGATGCGGAAGCGTCAGTTGACGTATGGATTGCACAGAGCTTACCCAAAGGCGATAAGATGGAGCTTATTATTCAAAAAGGGACCGAGATCGGGGCAGCCCGGTTTCTTCCTTTTTTATCGGAACGAACCATTGTACAGTACGATGCGAAGAAAGAAGCTAAGCGCACGGAGCGCTGGCAGAAAATCGCGAAGGAAGCGGCAGAGCAAGCCCATCGCAACCGTGTGCCGCAGATTGAATCCGTCTATGCATGGAAGCAACTGTTACAACGGGCGAAGGAAGCAGATGTCGCTTGGATTTGTTATGAGAAAGAAGATGGTCAACAACTAAAACCTGCGATTCAGTCTGCGATATCAGCGGGTCAAATTGCACCAGGTAAGCAAGTGTTGATTGCGGTAGGCCCCGAGGGTGGATTCACAGAGCAAGAAATTAAGCAAGCTGAAGAAGCTGGCTTTCGCTCGGTTTCGCTGGGGAATCGTATTTTACGGACGGAGACGGCTGCAATGGTTGGCCTTACGTGTCTGTTCTATGAAACCGGAGAAATGGGAGGATAAGCGAAGATGGCAACGGTAGCGTTTCATACACTAGGATGTAAAGTAAACTTTTATGATACAGAAGCAATTTGGCAGCTTTTCAAAAATGAGGGCTATGAGCAAGTTGATTTCGAAAATACAGCGGATGTCTATGTCATTAATACATGTACAGTTACGAACACAGGGGATAAGAAAAGTCGGCAAATGATCCGTCGTGCGATTCGTCGTAATCCAGAAGCAATCGTTGCTGTAACAGGCTGTTATGCGCAAACGTCACCTGCTGAAATTATGGCGATTCCAGGTGTGGACATGGTGATCGGGACGCAGGACCGTGAGAGAATCATTCCACTTGTGAAGCAATTTGAGTCGGATCGTCAACCGATTAACGCGGTTCGCAACATCATGAAAACACGCACTTTCGAAGAATTGGACGTGCCTGATTTTGCTGATCGTACAAGGGCTTTTCTGAAAATTCAAGAAGGCTGTAACAATTTCTGTACCTTCTGCATTATTCCATGGTCACGTGGACTCATGCGTAGTCGGGAACCGCAAAGCGTAATTGCACAGGCGGAGCAACTGGTTGCAGCAGGTTATCAAGAAATCGTACTCACAGGTATTCATACTGGGGGCTATGGCGAAGATATTGAAGACTACAGTTTAGCGAAGCTTTTGAAGGATTTGGATAAAGTAGAAGGTTTGAAGCGAATTCGAATTTCTTCGATTGAAGCTAGCCAAATTACAGATGAAGTGATTGACGTTCTGAAGTCCTCGGACAAAATGTGCCGTCATCTGCATATCCCGTTGCAAGCGGGGGATGATCAGGTGTTAGCACGGATGCGTCGGAAGTATACAACTGCTGAGTTCGCTCGTAAAATTGAGCGTCTGCACGAAATTATGCCAGATGTCGCCATCACGACGGATGTTATTGTTGGTTTCCCAGGTGAGACAGAAGAGATGTTCCGTGATGGTTACAAGTTCATGGAGCAAATGAAGTTCTCCGAAATGCACGTTTTCCCTTACTCCAAGCGGACGGGTACGCCTGCTGCACGGATGGAGGATCAAGTGGATGAAGAAATCAAAAATGCGCGTGTTCACGAACTCATTGATCTATCTGAGAAAATGCAATTAGCCTACGCGCAGAAATTTGTTGGGCAAGTGTTGGAAGTCATTCCTGAACGCACCTACAAAGGCGCCCCAGATAGTGGATTGTACAGTGGTTATTCCGATAACTATGTGCAGTTAGTTTTTGAAGGATCGGAAGATATGATCGGTCAAGTATGCCGTGTGAAGGTTACGGAAGCCGGTGTCAATGAAAGCAAGGGTCAACTCGTACGCATTCTTGAAGGCGTAGTGAATTTGTAAGTAAAGTTGTAAGGCAATTACCCACCTCTACGCGTGGTCGTTCCTTTAGAATGACTGCGATAGAGGTTTTCTCGATTACACGGGAGCTCAGAGCTATGGATGAAAAGACTAAATCAGATGAGGTGCTTCATAATGACATTAAACGCGAAAGAAATTGCTAGTTATATCGACCATACGTTACTGAAAGCAGATGCGAGCACAGCGGCAATTCACAAATTGTGTGAGGAGGCTGCGCAGCATCAATTTTTCAGTGTGTGTGTAAATTCACAGTTTGTAGCAACTGCTGCCAAAGCATTGGAAGGAACAGGTGTTAAGGTTGCAGCTGTAGTTGGCTTCCCACTTGGTGCGAGCTTGAGTGAAGTTAAAGCATTCGAAGCGGCAAAAGCTGTTGAAAACGGAGCTGCTGAAATCGATACTGTATTGCCAATTGGATTGCTTTTGGAAGGACAACTGGATGCGGTTCGTTCCGATATTAAGCAAGTCGTGGATGCTGTAAAAGGTAAAGCTATCGTCAAAGTGATCATGGAAACAGGTTTCCTGAATGATGAGCAGAAAGCAACAGCTTGTCGTCTCTCGGAAGAAGCTGGTGCTCATTTTGTGAAAACATCGACTGGCTTCGGACCTGGTGGAGCTACGGTAGAAGATGTTCGCTTAATGCGTCAACATGTATCCAGTACGATTGGCGTTAAAGCTTCTGGTGGAGTTCGCGATGTAGAAACAGCGATTGCAATGATTGAAGCGGGAGCAACGAGATTAGGGACTAGCTCCGGTGTAGCTATTGTGAACGGAACTCAAGGCGCTTCCACATACTAAGATAGCAGAGAGGCAATGCAATTAGGGAACCTACGATGTTGAAAATGGTTTGGGACCTTGCGATTTGCGATGCGGCATCACTTGCTAATAGCGCGGAAAGACTGACGAGCCAGTGGATGACTGGATAAAAGAGGATCGCGCCTCCCACATTCAGCAGCACATGCGACCAGGCGACATAACGCCCGGCGCGTGAGCTGCTCATGCCAGCGATCACGGCAGTGACACAGGTGCCGACGTTGGCACCGATGGTAATGGCAACCCCGAGCTCGACGGGGATAGCCCCTGTGGCGGCGAGACTCATCGCCATCGCTATGACGGCTGCGCTGCTATGCACGAGCGCGGTCACCGCTGCGCCTGCGAGGATGCCCCAGAGCAGGCTCGTTTGCGCCTGGTGCACGAACCAGGCGAACAGACCACGGGACTGCAGCGCAGGCCCGATGGTTTGCATGATCTCGATGCCGAGCAGCACGAGAGAGAAGCCAGCCACCGCCAGCGAGCCGTAGCGGACGCTGCGCAGCCATTGGCGGCCGCCGTGCCCAGCTGCGGTCTGATCGAGGCCAAGCCCTTGCGCTGCAGGCGGCAAGGGCCCAGCCAGCCAGCTCGCCAGCCAAACGCTGGCGCTGGCGATTAGGATCGGCACACCGATGCCACCCAAGCTGAGCCCGATCAGCTCAGTGGTGAGGCACGTGCCGATGTTGGTTCCGAGAATCACGCCTAGTGTTCTCGGGAAGGACAGGACGCCAGCGCCGACGAGGCCGATGGCGATGACTGTGATGGCGGTGCTGCTCTGCAGCGCCGCGGTGAGCACGGTGCCGGTGATAAGACCGCGCACCGGTGTTCGGGTAAACCGCTCCAGCCACAGCTGGAGGCGGGGGCCAGCCCAGGTCTGCAGCGAGGTTTCCATTAGCTTCATTCCGAACAGAAATAAGATAAAGCCTGTAACAACAGGCAATAGAATAGCATGAATCATGAGAGGATCTCCTTTTCGTGAGCGTACGACGTTTTCAACCAATATATGTGACCGTAAAGACAAGCATGACAAGCCAGATGGTATAGGTGAACGGTTTCACGCAAAGGACGGCTAAAATAATGGCAGCAGTATTTTTACATAAGAAACGCAAACCCCGCTTGGAGCAAGGACATCCGTGGGTGTATAAGAGTGAAATTGAGCGTACGGATGGGGACATTGTGCCTGGACAGCTTGTATCCGTTCAGAATCACCTAGGCAAATATCTGGCAACCGGCTATTACAACGAAGCTTCACAGCTTACGGTACGTATTGTATCGTATAGCCCCATTGAGGCGATGACGAAGGAGTTTTTCGTCGAAAGATTCACACGTTGTTTCCTACATCGCCAGCGCTTTGTGAAAGGAGCACAGTCTTATCGTCTGGTATATGGAGAAGCTGATTTCTTGCCAGGACTTATTGTTGATAAATTCGAGAACACATTAGTTGTTCAGCTTTTGACTTTGGGAATGGACCTGTGCCGAGACCAGATTGTCGAAGCGCTTGTACAAGTTATGAAACCAGTAGGGATCTATGAGCGAAGTGACGTTTCCATTCGTGAACTGGAAGGTCTGAAGCAGACAAAGGGACTTCTGTATGGCGATTGTGCGAAGCATGTTGATATTTTGGAAAATGGCCTTCGCATTCGCGTTGATATTGAGGAAGGGCAGAAGACGGGGTACTTCTTCGACCAACGTGAGAATCGCGCGGCGATCGCTCCGTTGATGACTGGCTGGGGTCACCGCAGTGGCATCAATTTGACGGAAGTTGAAGAGAACGGCGTAACGCAAATGCTCCCGGTGAACGCTAATGGCAAAGTTGTTACATTTCCTCTGTGGGACGGCGCTTCTGTGCTGGAGTGTTTCTCTCATACGGGAAGCTTCACACTGAATGCTTGTCAATTTGGAGCGAAAAAAGTTACGTGCCTTGATATTTCCGAGCACGCGATTGAAAGCGCGCGAACTAACGTTGCTTTGAATGGCTTCGAGGATCGTGTCGAATTCGTCGTCGCGGATGCGTTTGAGTACTTGCGTACGCAGGTGAAGGGCTTGGATGAGCGCAAGCTTCGCTCTGTGGCTGGTGCTGCTGGACAAGCTAAGATAGACACCTCGAAGCCTGTTGGTACAGGTGGGCGTACTTGGGACGTGGTTATTCTAGATCCACCAGCCTTCGCCAAAACCAAAAGTGCGGTGGAAGGAGCTTGCCGCGGCTATAAGGACATCAACTTGCATGGAATGAAGCTTGTGAATGAAGGGGGCTATCTCGTCACAGCAAGCTGCTCGTATCACATGCATCCTGAGCTATTCCTTGAAACGATTCATGCAGCAGCAACGGATGCAGGTAAGCTACTACGCTTAATTGAGTTCCGTGGTGCAGGGATGGACCACCCGCGTATTCTTGGCGTGGATGAAGGACATTATTTGAAGTTTGCGATTTTTGAAGTGCGCAGCAAATAAAGGTGAAGTGAGCAAAGTCGGTTAATCTGGCTTTGCTTTTTTGTTGTGTATGCGGGGAATCATAGTCGATTTACCTCAAAAGTGTCCGATTTTTCTACTAGTATAGGTTCTGATTACTCCTCTGCACCTATTAGTCCAAAAATGCCGATTTAATCCCGCTGTCTGTTTCAAAAAATATATTTTAGTCCTAAAAAGCCTAACTAAATCACCACAAACAACTGTCACACAGCGATAAAAGGTAAATAATTCGGCAGAATCGGACTACTGGACTGTTATTACAAGTAAATCTTGTTTTAGTTCGGAGATATCGGACTAAGCAACTACCAGCGAAGCGCTATTGTGATCAGGAGTGAAGTAGTGCTAGTAGTGTATTTTATAAAGATCGAGTTACAATAGTTTCATAGACGATTCCTTTTCGTTTTTTGCGTTCCATGTTATACTAATAGAATATACGTTCGCATATCGATCGCCGATTAAACTCCTGAGATCCCCCTCCATCATCTACCACGCCGACTCATCACTAAAAATATGATAGAATAGAGAGATTGAATACGAGAATTGCTTACGAAGCAAGCTTTCCGACGGAAAGTGTTAGGAGGTCCTGAATGTCCATTCGATTCGTGATTGGTAGAGCCGGAAGCGGCAAGAGTGAACGCTGTCTAACGGAAATGAAACAGCAGCTGGCATCGGCACCCGAAGGTGATCCGTTGATTTTGCTTGTTCCTGAACAAGCTACATTTCAAGCTGAGCATGCACTGGTATCGGATCCAAGTATTCGAGGTATGATCCGCGCGCAAGTGTTAAGTTTTCACCGATTAGCATGGCGCGTTATGCAAGAAGAAGGCGGGACGGCGCGGCTGCCTATAGATGATACAGGAAAGAAACTGTTGTTAACGAGCATTTTACATAAATACAAGGATAAACTCCGGCTCTTTGGTCATTCTGCTGAGCAAATGGGCTTTGTAGATCGACTGAATCAGCTTTTTACGGAAATGAAACGCTATTGTGTGACGGCAGAACAGCTGGAAGCGCATGAAAATAAACGAGTAACGAACCTTGGTGAACACGGCTTACTAAGGGACAAAATGCATGATATCCAACTCGTGTATCGCCAATTTGAGTCAGAACTTGCGAGGCAGTATTTGGACGGCGAAGATTACTTGACGCTGCTCGCAGAGCAAGTCCCGAACTCGGTTTATTTGCGTTCAGCGTCAGTTTGGATTGATGGATTTCATGGCTTTACACCTCAAGAATTCAAGGTGCTTGGTGCGCTATTTGCTGCTTGTAAGCAAGTAACGATTACGTTATGTCTGGATCGCGAGCTGCAGGCGGGGGATACCCCTGATGAATTGGATTTATTTCATCCCACAGCTACGACGATGGTACGTTTGCAAGATATGATATGGCAGCTTGGACTTGATGCGGCTGAAGTTCTACATCTCGATCAAGAGCGTTCTCCACGATATGAGGATAGTCCAGCACTTGCCTATTTGGAGCAGAATTTTGATCGTCGAATAGGAGGTGGAGCACCGAAATATAAGCCTTCTCCAGGAGAGAAGATTGGCGACCAGCTCGTTATTAGGGAAGCTGTGCATCGTCGTGCAGAGGTTGAAGGTGCAGTTCGTGACATGCTTCAGTTAGTTCGGGAGCATGGTGTGCGCTGGCGTGAAATGGCCATCATGGTGCGGAATATGGAAGGGTATCAAGATCTGTTAAACATGGTGCTTACCGATTATGAGATCCCTCACTTTTTCGATCAGAAGCGCTCAGTGCTGCATCATCCACTCGTGGAATTCATTCGCTCTGCGCTCGAGGTTATACAGCATAATTGGCATTATGATGCCGTTTTCCGTTGTATCAAAACGGACTTACTGCTGCCTCTTGATGCGACAACGCAAAGGACTGAGCTAGATAAATTAGAGAATTATGTACTTGCATTCGGGATTCAAGGTTATAGATGGACGGATGGCAAGCCATGGACGTATAAGTTTCGTGCCAATTTGGAGCAAGCAGAAGATGGGGTAAATGAACAAACAGCGGAGCTTCAAGCTTTAAATACGAGCAAATCGTGGGTTGTTGGTCCATTGCTTGCATTATCCAATCGCCTGTCACAAGCGCGTTCGGTCAAAGCTCAGGTCGAAGCTGTTTATGAGCTATTGGTAACCGTTCAAGCGCCAGAGAAATTAGAAGCATGGACACAGCAAGCAACACGTGATGGTAAGCCAGAAATGGCTCGCGAGCACGGTCAAATGTGGAACAGTGTCATGGATATGCTGGATCAATTGGTGGAAACCATGGGCGATGATGAACTTTCCTTAGAGCTGTTTAACGGCCTGATTGAAACAGGAATGGAGAGCATGAAGCTGGGGTTAGTTCCGCCATCGATGGATCAATTGTTGATCGGAAGTATGGATCGAACTCGCTCAAGCGGGATTCGGTATGCGTATATTTTAGGTGTAAATGACGGGGTTATTCCTGCTCAGATGGCTGAAAAAGGTGTGCTCACAGAAGCAGAACGCAGTGTTCTAATGGACTCCGGATTACCAATGGCAGATGGAAGCCGTCGAAAGCTGTTGGATGAGCAATTTATCGTCTATACATCGTTGACTGTACCAGGCAAGCGGCTTTGGATGAGTTATCCGTTAGCAGATGAAGAGGGGAAATCGTTGTTGCCTTCGGAGTTGATCAGACAGATGCGACAGCTTTTTCCAGGAACGGAAGAACCTCTACTTCTGGCAGAACCTTCAGCGGAAGCCCCCGAAAGTGAGCAAGCTGCCTATCTGTCGCATCCGACACAGGCGATCTCCTATTTGGCTGTTCGTATGAAGCATTGGATGCTGGGTGGCCGAATATCTGAGCTATGGTGGGATGCGTACAATTGGTACGCGGAACAACCCGTTTGGCAGACGAAACTACAATCGCTGGTAATGGCGTTGCAATATACAAACAAAGAGAAGGGGCTTACCACCTCTACGAGCAAAATGTTATATGGTCAGCACTTACGTGCTAGCGTTTCGCGAATGGAGAAGTATGTAGCCTGTCCGTTCTCGCACTTCATATCACATGGCTTAAGGCTTCAAGAACGTCGCGTCTATCGCTTAGATGCGCCGGATATAGGTCAATTGTTCCACGCAGCATTGAATCAGTTCGTTCAGAAGCTGCAGCAGGACCAGCTAGATTGGGGTTCTCTTTCCGCAGAGCAATGTATGGAGAGGTCAGCACAAGTTGTGGACGAGCTTGCTCCGAGACTTCAAGGAGAAATTCTCCTTAGTTCAAGTCGTTACGCTTATATAGCTCGGAAACTGAAGCAAGTGGTAGGTAGGGCAGCAGTTATTCTCGGCGAACACGCCAAACATGGTCAATTTCAGCCACTAGGATTGGAGATTGATTTTGGACCAGGCAAGGACTTGCCATCGCTAACGTTCGAATTGGAAAACGGTTGTACGATGGAGATTATCGGCCGAATCGATCGTGTGGATCGAGCGGATGGTGAGAATGGTGTGCTTTTACGAGTGATTGATTACAAATCCAGTCAAACAGCTTTGCAGCTCTCTGAAGTGTACTACGGACTATCTCTTCAGATGCTGACGTACTTGGACGTTATTCTTACGCACGCGGAAATATGGCTTGGTGCCCACGCAAAGCCAGCAGGTGTGCTTTATTTCCACGTGCATAATCCAATGCTCCAACAAAAGAATGCTCTTGATCCTGCCTCTGTCGAGAAAGAGCTGCGTAAACGTTTCAAAATGAAGGGTTTGATTACGGCTGATGCCGAAGTCGCCGGATTGATGGATGATGAGCTTATTCATAGCTCTGGGCATTCACAACTTATCCCTGTTGCTTTAAAGAAAGATGGGAGTTTCTACTCGACTTCATCGGTAGCGACGGACGAGCAGTGGGATACGCTGCGGACCTATGTACGCAAACAAGTGAAACAAATTGGTACGAACATTACGGATGGACATGTTGATATTGCTCCTTATCGATTAGGGAAAAAATCAGCCTGTCAACATTGCTCGTATACGTCGATTTGTCAAATAGATCCCTTATTTGAAGGGAATGAGATCCAAGTCTTTCGACCGCGTGCGAAGGATCAAGTATGGACGGAGTTGGCAGCGCAGGTGGGCCAGTCGTGAAGGTAGAAAGGAGCGTACAAGGTGACACTACAGCAAGAACCTAAGCCTATCGGTAGTACATGGACGGATGATCAATGGGACGCGATAACCCTAAAAGGTCAGAATATGTTGGTTGCCGCTGCTGCGGGATCTGGTAAGACAGCCGTACTCGTTGAACGTATCATTCGACGGATCTCCAACGAGTGGGAGCCAATCGATGTAGATCGATTACTCGTTGCTACCTTTACGAAGGCTGCAGCTTCCGAAATGAAGCATCGTATTCGAGAAGCGCTTGAGAAAGAACTCATGAAACAGCCGCATTCCCAACATTTGCGTAAGCAGTTAGCACTCATGGGGAAAGCGTCCATTACAACGCTGCATTCCTTTTGTTTAGAGGTTGTACAACGTTATTTTAGTCTTATCCAATTAGATCCTGGCTTTCGKATCGCGAATGAAACAGAAGCTGATTTACTTCGTCAAGATCTGCTTGGCGAGATGCTAGAAGAATATTATGCGGCAAGTGCTGAGAACAGTGCCTTTTGGCAATTGGTGGATTCATTCAGTGGTGAGCGCAACGATAACGCAATTATGCAACTCATTCAGAAATTATACGATGTATCTCGCAGTCATCCTTGGCCAGAGCACTGGTTAAGAGGAACAGCTTCTATGTTCGGGCCGCGAGCACATCAAGCTGACCAAGAGAATTTGGATGAGGCAAACGCGATTGTTGAAGAAGCTTTGCCTTATGTTGCCGCGACATCTGCGCCTGTGGATTATTCACTATGGGAGCAAAGTCTTATTCGTGATCTTTCCCTTGAATTAGAGGGAGCAGCGGACTTGCTAGGACAAGCCATGCATATCGCAGAATTCCCGGGAGGACCTGCCCCGTATATCGATAATTTACGCGATGATTTGCTGCTCGTTCAGAATTTGCTTGAAACAACGACATACCCATGGTCCGTCTTGTATCTTGGTTTTCAGACGGTTGAGTTCGGCAAGCTCAAAGCCTGCAAAGGCGATGATTATGATAAAGGGCTGCAAGAAGAAGTCAAAGCACTACGGAACAAGGCCAAGGACCAAATTAACAAATTAAAAGAAGAATTGTTCGGCCGGACACCAGAGCAATTTTATCAAGAGATTGTCATAATGGCTCCTTTGTTGCACGTCCTTGTCGATCTTATCGTTGATTTTGGCGAAAGATACCAAGCGGCTAAAGCAGCGAAGGGTCTGATTGACTTTGCTGATTTGGAGCATTACTGTTTGCAGATTCTTAGTGCACCTGGGTCCATGCCTGGTGAATTATATCCTTCGGAGGCTGCACAAGCATATCGGAAACAATTTGCTGAAGTGCTCCTGGATGAATACCAGGATACGAATCGTGTCCAAGAAGCCATTGTTGAGTTGATTTCAACAGCTAAACCTGGGAATCGCTTTATGGTCGGTGATGTGAAGCAAAGTATCTATCGCTTTMGACTGGCAGAGCCAGGTCTATTTTTAGAGAAATACAAAGCGTATCGATCTAACAAAGAGTCCACCTCTGGTGGAGAAATGACCGGTGGAAGAATTGACTTAGCTAGAAATTTCCGAAGTCGTCTGCAAGTCGTCGATGCCGTTAACTTTATTTTCAAACAAATGATGAATGAAACTGTCGGTGAAATTGCTTATGATGAGCGTGCGGAGCTGGTCTATGGAGCGGGATATCCGCCTTCGCTATCCGATTGTTCTGTGGAGATGCTGATCATTGACCGTGCGAAAGATGGCGCTGACAAAAGTGATGCGTTTATGGAAGAATCGGAAGAAAATAGTGAAGAGTTTAACGCTGAAAGCACTGAAAATACTGCGGATCCTGCATTGGAAGCAGAAGAACTGGAAACCGCACAGTTGGAGGCACGTACGATCGCTCTTCAAATCAAGGGTTTGTTAAGAGCTGAGAATCAAGAAGCTTTTCAGGTTTTTGATAAAAGAACTGGCGGCAATCGGCCGGCAGCCTACAGGGATATCGTAATTTTACTCCGAGCAACCCAAGCATGGTCTCCCATTATAATCGACGAGCTGAAGAAGCAGGGAATACCTGCTTATGCTGAGCTCAGCACAGGGTACTTCTCGGCAACCGAAGTCGAGACGATGCTCTCCTTATTGAAGGTCATCGACAATCCGTATCAGGATGTACCTTTGGCTGCTGTTTTGCGATCACCTATGGTGGGGTTAACTGCTGAAGATTTAGCACAAATTCGAGTTGCGGATAAATCTGTAGCTTTCTACGAGTCTGTACTGCGTACCGCTACGCAAAATACCCAACATGAGAATGATCAGTTGTCAACGAAATTGACCGTGTTTCTAGAACAATTAGAACAATGGCGTAATGACGCGAGGCAGGGCTCACTTGCTGACTTGATCTGGAGCATCTTTAGACAAACCGGCTATTATGATTTCGCTGGCGGTCTGCCTGGCGGCATGCAAAGACAAGCCAATTTACGGGCGCTCTATGATAGAGCTAGACAATACGAGAGTACATCCTTGCGTGGATTATTCCGTTTTTTACGATTTATTGAACGGATGAAAGAAAGCGGTGGCGATCTTGGAACCGCGCGTGCGTTGGGTGAACAGGAAGACGTTGTACGAATTATGTCTATTCATAAGAGTAAGGGTTTGGAATTTCCTGTGGTGTTCGTAGCGGGAATGGCGAAAATGTTTAATCAACGCGATTTGAATGAGGCATTTTTATTGCATAAAGAGCTTGGCTTTGGGCCGAGATTTGTAGATACGACACTTCGTGTCAGTTACCCGACGTTACCTTCACTTGCCATTAAAAAGAGGCTGAAGCTAGAGCTTCTTGCTGAAGAAATGCGAGTTCTTTATGTAGCTCTTACGAGAGCGCGAGAGAAATTGTACCTATTAGGTACTGTGAAATCTCTCGATAAACTTCTGCGCGGATGGGGACGTCACTTATCAAGAGAGGCTTGGTACTTGCCTGATTTTGAGTTGGCTAAAGCGAAGAGCTATCTGGATTGGGTAGGACCGGCATTGCTTCGTCATCCTGATGCAGCCTTGTGGCGAGATAGACTTGGCATTAGTGAGATGTCTTCTGATGTACGTTTGCTGCGTGATTCCTCGCAATGGAAACTATCGGTCATTACGCCAGAGAGCTTGCAGCAATTGGATGTGTTAGAAGATGCGGCATTCGAGCCAGATCAGGATCGATTTATGGCCATTCAGCAACGAGAGGTTGTCACTACATCGGGGAAATGGAAAGATGTTTTAGATGAGCGTTTGTCCTGGCAATATGATTTTCCAGATGCACCTAAACATTTTGCCAAGACGACAGTTTCGGAGATGAAACGATTATCTGAAATCAACCGAATTGCAGATGAGTTGGAGTCACCGAACGCTGTGGATACCGCATCTATACTGGGGCCTACGTCAGTAACCAGTCAACCAGCTCCTTCGATTTGGCGTAGACCGAGATTTATGGAAGAGAAGAAGCTTACTGCGGCAGAGAAAGGGACTGTCGTTCATGCCGTTATGCAAAATATGTCCCTATCGGAATTGCCTACAGAGGCAAGTATCCAATCAACACTCCAGGAGATGTTGGACAAACAAACAATGACGCAGGACCAGCGCGATGTGGTCGATATTCCTGTCATATTGAAGTTTTTTGAGACGTCGGTTGGCAAAAGAATGATTCAGTCACATCATATTCAACGTGAGGTTCCATTCAGTTATGGACTTCCTGCAGATGAGGTTTATTCGGAGACGGATCCATCTACGCTTGGTGAGACAGTGCTCATTCAAGGGGTCATTGACTGTCTATTTGAAGATGAACTGGGACTCGTTCTCGTTGATTATAAAACGGATGCTGTTAGAGGAAGCACGGAAGCGGAACTTCAGCTACGCTATGAGAAGCAAATAAGCTTGTACGCGCGAGCTGTGGAACATATCTGGAAACGTCCGATCCACGGAAAGTTCCTTTATTTCTTTGATGGAGCGAAGTTGGTAGAAATGTAGTCATAGAATGCGAAGCCAACCAAGGGGTGGAAGGAGATGAGACATGCGAATTTTACACACAGCGGATTGGCATTTTGGACGAGCCTTGGAAGGTCGAAGCCGGATGGAAGAACAAATCGCGTTTGTGGATGAGCTCGTACGCATCGTGGATGATCAAGCTATTGATCTCGTGTTGATTGCAGGAGATATTTATGACAGCGTGAATCCGCCTGCTGCAGCGGAGCAGTTGTTTTATGAAGGCATTGCCAGATTAGCAGATGGCGGGAAAAGGCATGTAGCGATTATTTCAGGCAACCATGATCATCCGGATCGACTTGCAGCTTCGGGTCCGCTAGCAGCAACGCAAGGCATCACATTGATAGGTTTGCCGATTCCAGAAATTCAGTCGATTGGCATAGCACGTACGGGTGAACTTGCCCGACTAATCGCTTTGCCGTATCCATCGGAGTCACGATTGAAGGAGTTGTTGTCCGAGGTTGCGGAGGAAGAAGTGCTGCGCAGCAAATATTCGGAGCGAGTTGGGGCACTCATTCGTAAACAAGCTGCTTTCTTTGAAGCTAGCACAGTGAATTTGATTATGAGTCATTTGTATGTTCTGGGAGGGCATGAAACGGAATCTGAACGACCTATTCAGGTTGGCGGCGCTTATACAGTTGATACAACGGCTTTGACAGCGGGTGCGCAATACGTTGCGTTAGGTCATTTGCATCGCCCTCAAAATGTGAAGGCAGCATCACCCATTCGATATAGTGGATCACCGCTTGCCTACAGCTTCTCGGAAGCGGGTCAAGCCAAGTCGGTTACGATACTTGATCTTGCCCCAGGACAGGTAGCCGAACCAGAAGAGATTTTCTTAACCTCGGGACGCCCCTTAGTAAGCTGGAAGGCGAAGGAAGGGATAGGACAAGTTCATCAATGGTTAGATGAGCAACGCGATAGCACGGCTTGGATCGATTTGGAGATTACGATGACATCTGCGATGTCCATTGAACAAATACAATCGTTGCGTAAAGCGTATGAAGGATTCATTCACATTCGCCCCATTTATCCGGAAATGGAAGTTGTTCGTTCGGCGATGCCAAGAGCAGCTTTTTCGATGGAAGAGCATTTCACGCGCTTCTATGCGCGCCAAACGGGAGGCGCACAGCCTGAGCCTGCATTAGTTCAATTATTTTTGGAACTGCTGCAAGAGAAAGATCTGGGGGATTCCTCTGGAGGCGAGTAATTGAACAGGAAGAGGTCTACGACTACGTACGTGAAAAGATAGCATGCGAAGTGTTTTCCCCAATTAGTGCTTGTGGATAACTTTGCGATGTGTATGAAAGGAGGAAAATACATTGCGTCCAATTCAGTTACAGATGTCTGGTTTGCAAAGCTATCGAGAGCTGCAAACGATTGATTTTAGCCAACTCGTGGATGCGGGTGTGTTTGGTATTTTTGGACCAACAGGCAGCGGGAAATCATCGATCTTAGATGCGATAACGCTATCCCTCTACGGCAAAGTAGAAAGGGCAAGCGGTGGCACACAAGCGATCATGAATCATGCGGAGCAAACACTGTTCGTTTCTTTTACATTTGAATTGACGAACGCATCGAGCACAGCGCGCTACCGAGTAGAGCGGCAATTCAAGCGCGGAGCTGAAATGTCCATTAACGGAACGAGTTCACGTCTCTTACATATACGCGATAACGAAACGATTGTGCTTGCGGATAAGGCAGGCGAAGTCAATCAACAGGTTCAGAACATACTCGGTCTGTCCATGCAGGATTTTACAAGAGCAGTTGTACTCCCACAAGGAAAGTTCGCAGAGTTTCTGACTTTGACAGGCAAAGATCGCAGGCAAATGCTGCAACGTCTTTTCCATCTTGAAACCTATGGGGATCAATTAAGCGCAAAGGTCAGCTCTAAAGTAAAGGAAACGGACAGTGCCGTTAAACAGCTTGCTGCTGAACAGCAGGGCTTGGGCGATGCGACGACAGCGGCTTTGGAGGAAGCGAATAGAAGACTTCTTGAAACGGAACAAGAGGCGGTTCGAAGTCGACTTCATCTGGAGCAACAGGAAAAGGCTTACGAAGAAAACAAACAAGTCTATCAATGGATAAAGGAATCGGAAGGTCTTGAACAAGAGCAGCGAAAGCATCATGAACAAGAAGCGCATATTGCTGAAAAAGAAGAGATCCTAAAGCTGGCTGAACAAGCGGACCGGGTTATTCCCTACTTGGATCAACATAAACTAGCTGTTATAGATGTGTTGTCAAGCCAAGCACTTCTTGAAACGGCAACTTCATCTCTATCGAGCTCAGAAACTGATTTTCAGCAAGCATCGCTTGCTTTTGATAAAGCGGGGCAGGATCTAGTCGCACAAGAAGGGCCATTATTGCTGCGTTTGGATCAATTGGAACAAGCGCTTGTGATTGGACAGGAGCTCGAACAAGTGCAGTCGCAAATTCAAGCAGCTCAAACACAAGAAGCTGGGGTTAAATCAGCCTTATTGAGTTTGCATGCGGATATGTCGAAAGCGCATGAAACGAAACAAAAAGCGGTGGCCAAACAAACAGAACTGAAAGCTCAATTAAAACTGGTTGAGACGGATGCTGCGAAGAGGCAACAATTGCAATATGCTGTGCAGGAGAAAAAGGCCATACTTCTTCTTCAGACTCAAGAGCTAGAAGCACAAAGAAACAAAGTTGATAAAGTGAATGCATGTAACACTGTGGAGCAATCGAGAGCATTGATTTTGGACAAACAGAGAGTGTTGTATACTCGGCTTTTAAGTTGGTTTGAAGCTAGTGCTTCGACTGAAGGGCAATTGCAGAAACAACAAGGCTTATTTACAGCTTTCTCGACTGGCCTGCAAGGATGGTTGGAGGAGCAAAGAAAGCAATTGAAGCACCAAGAACGTCATGCCTTGGCTGCTTTGTTGGCTGCAGAATTGGAAATGGGAGAATCGTGCCCCGTGTGTGGTGCTCTAGAGCATCCAGCACTGCATAAGAGTAGCGTAAACGCAGAGGATCCGGATAAGAACAGCGTCTCTGAAAACTTACTGCATCAAATCGAGCCGTACTTGCAGCAAGCGAAAGAAAGTCAGTATCAAGGGTTGCAACTCATTCGAAGAATGAAGGATCAACACAAGCGGGCTGCTGAATTGAGTTTCCCTGATGAAACGATAAGTAAGCAAATACCTGAATTTGCTGGCCGCGATCTTGCTCTTCAAGAAGCTGCCGCAGGTCAAGAAATCGGTGCTCAAGTAAGTCCACTTAGTTCGCTTATGGTCATGAGCTTGGAAGATTGGCAAAAGGCATGGGAGCGTGTGAACTCTGCTTCACAAACCGTTGCATCTCAAGTGGAAGAGTCTGGGAAGGCTTTTGAGCATTTGCTCAAAGAACATGTACAATTGACACAACAAGATCTAGTTTTAGGTGCACAAGCGCAAGCGGCTGCTAGCTCAGTTGTGGAAGCTGAAGTTAAATTAAGCAAGCTATCGGTTACCATTCAAGAACAAATGCTCGAATGGCAAGAGCGATTTGCGGAGCTAAACTGGGAAATTGTTGAAGAACAACTCCAACAGATGCTGGATCATGAGCGGACTGCGGATGAGCTGCGTGGACGCATTGAGAAAAGCATTCCTTTCCTCGAGGAGCTTCTCGTTAACATCGAGAAGCTACAGCATGCTGCGCAGGAGCACGAGCGTACGGCTTTGCAGCTCCATGAGCGCCTGCAAGGGCTCGCGCTGCTCGCCGCCGACAAGTCGCGGCAGCTCGCTCTGCGCGCGCCAGGCGCGGCGGTGCCGCAGCTCATCGCGGAGGCGACCTCCGCGCTTGCACAGCTGCGGCAGCTCGCGCAGATGACCAAGCTCGCGCACGCTGCTGCGCAGCGCGAGCAGTCCCTGGCGGCGCAGCGCTACAGCGCCKCCGCCGAAGCCGCTGCCGCCGCGGCGCGGCAGCTGGCGCAGACCGAGCGCGCGCTGGCCGGCGCGCTCGAGAAAGGCGGCTT
>NZ_JBFRGR010000016.1:0-149945 GCF_052115445.1 Paenibacillus sp. 2RAB27 | reverse complement strand
GAACACTTTCTTAGGGTGACTTGCGTACCTTTTAGCAAGTCACCCTAAGAAAGTGTTCAGTGCAGAACATATTTTTGGACATGTGTGGGGAGAAGCTTACTATGAAAGTGGTAACACGGTCATGGTACATATTCGTACACTGCGCAAAAAACTCGGTGAAGATAGCAATAAAAACAAATTAATCAAAACCGTATGGGGTGTGGGATATACATTCAATGGCTAATTTATTACGCAGCTTTCGATCCAAAATGATCGGTTTATTAGGGCTTAGCATGCTGTTGTCCGGTACATTTACCTTTATACTATATCGCGTATTGAAGCTTTATTATGCAGGTGTTCGAAGGGAAGATCCTGTAGCTAAATTACGACAGTTTGTTAACACGATTGGGGACTTAAACTTTTTCTTGATAGTGTTTGTGCCGCTTTCTATATTGTTTTTCTTCTTCCTTACTAAGCGCTATGCCACTTATTTTAACGAGATCTCGACAGGGATTCATCGTCTTGCTGGCGGTGACTTTCATAATCGTATTCATATTGATTCCAATGATGAGTTCAAGGATATTGCCGATGATATCAATATGGCGAGTGAGAAGCTGCAGCAAGCGGTAGAACGTGGAGATTTTGCGGAAAATAGTAAGGACCAACTTGTTCTGAACTTGGCACATGATTTACGTACGCCGCTTACTTCCGTGATCGGGTATCTCGATTTTATTTTGCAGGATGATCAGCTAACGAAAGAGCAAGTGCTGCATTACACGACGATTGCTTTTAACAAATCTCAACGATTAGAGAAACTCATTGATGAATTATTTGAAATAACCCGAATGAAATTCGGCATGCTTTCCATTGATCAAAAGCAAATAGATCTTAGTGAACTGCTTGTTCAACTGAATGAGGAAATGTACCCTGTTTTCGAAAAGAGTCATTTGATTAGCAGGTTGCAGGTTGCTCCGCACTTGGAAATATCGGCTGATGGAGAGTTGCTGGCCCGCGTATTTGAAAATCTTTTATCTAATGCCAATCGGTATGGAAAAGACGGTCAGTTTGTCGATATTAACGGCCAGCGGGATGGGGAAGTAGCCGTCGTTCAAGTGATCAATTATGGTAACAGCATACCTGAAGATGAACTTCCGCATCTGTTTGAAATGTTTTATACAGGTGACCAGGCTCGAACCCATCAGGGAGGGAGTACAGGACTTGGTCTTTTCATCGCCAAAAATATTGTGGAGCAGCACGGAGGAACGATTACCGTTCAAAGTAATGTGATTCGTACGCTTTTTGAAGTGCGTTTGCCGATAAGTAAAACCGAAGTTTAAGAAAAATTTTATATTTGTCCCACTTCTAATTTAAAATGTTTTCTTTATTCTAAATGCAAGTAAGGTTTAGGAGGGAAACAGGAAATGAAGAAGTGGGTTTTTTGGCTTGTAATAGCCGTTCTTCTCAGTTATGAAGCTATACAGCAACATTCAGCAAAAGCAGATCGTCAAGTTGACCATTCGGAAGTGGAAATGAGTCCACATGTGGTAACTGCCCCAGGTAAGGATCTTGTAATTAAATTGACCAAAGATCAGATCTACCAAGGGAATTTAGTTTTAATTAATAAGGAGAACCCGGTTCATCAGGTAGGCATACCCACTGATGTACTTAATCTTTTTCAACATAAAGAGTTGGTCAAAGGATTTGGTTTGCTAGATAACTCGATTCGATTGTCACAAAGCATTATTCAACCATTTACAACGATGATGAAAGCAGCAGAAAAAGACGGTGTGCGTCATTTTATGATTAATAGTGGTTATCGAGACAATCAAGAGCAAGGTCAGCTCTATAAAGATATGGGGGCTAATTATGCTTTACCTGCGGGATATAGTGAACATAATTTAGGATTGGCTCTTGATATAGGTTCTACCCAGTCCGATATGAATCAAGCGCCCGAGGGAGAATGGTTGATCCGAAATGCCGCGGAATATGGGTTTATTTTACGATATCCCAAGGACAAAACAGCGATTACTGGCATCCAATATGAACCTTGGCATTTTCGCTATGTAGGCTTACCACACAGTGTGATTATGCAGCAGATGAACTTGTCGTTAGAAGAATATTTGGCGTATTTAAAACAACAAAAGAACATTACTACGAAGGTGAAAGGGAAAATCTACGAGATCTCGTATTATCCAATCACGCAGAATAGTACCATTCAAGTGCCTAACAATCGTTCCTATCACTTATCGGGCAACAATATGGATGGCATAATCGTCACCTTGCTTCCATGAGAGCAATTCATAACTTAGAGGAGAGTGAGACTGCGGTATGAAACAAATCAAAATATGGAATGAGATGCTGCTGTCGGCTTTATTCGCTTTTTATATGTATGTACTGTTCAAGGTCATTCTATTTAAATTTAGTAGCATAGACTTAGCTTTTCTGTGGCATCAACTTCAGCGGAATATCGAGAATCCAGCGCATATCCAAAATCGGTTAGAATTTGCGAACTTCAAGCCTTTCGTTTCGATATCGAATAACATTCAAAGCTTATCCTCACATGATCTCGTCAATTTGTTCGGGAATATCGCGGTATTCATGCCGTACGGTATGTTTCTAGTTCTGATATGGCGGCATAAGAAGATTTCATTGTTCGGTGCACTCCTGCGGTCTGTGGGGTTAAGTTTATGCTTGGAAAGTTTACAACTTGTTCTTTCAATGGGGAGCTTTGATGTGGATGATCTCATTCTAAATGGGTTGGGTGGTCTACTCGGGTATTTTATTTTTAAGCTGTCCGTAACGTGCAAGACAATTATTCTACGAATGTTTGAATCTCAACACATGACGTTTTCAAAGAAGGTAACATAACCTAAGGTGATGACATGCGAGAATAGGCTGTCCTACAAGTAAAGCAAGCTACTTGAGGACAGCCTATTTGTCTTCCCTTATCTTATTTTTCAATAGGACCTGTCTCCACAACCTCGAAATCGCTGCCTTTGAGCTTACCTAATTCATTCAAGTCATCGTCGTCCCATTTCGGGTCAGGCGCTCCGCTCACGTAGAGATCACTGCCGTTATCGGCAACGATCATGCCGTATTTTTTCATAGCTCGCAAGATCGCTTGATTGGTCGTCGAGTAGCCGGAAATATCGAAATCGTCGCGCAGCCTGAGCCGAAGACCCATTGGTGGAAGATTAGGATCGGTGCTGTTCGATGCGTAATGCGTAGCTGGGGCTATGAATCCACGTTGTGTCTTCCGAACCGTGAAACGGAGTGCGTGGTTAATTTCGCCTGTACTGGCTTCGTCATATCGTACGAGACCAGGGAAGATTGGCAAGCCGGCCGCGTCAGCAGAGGTCCAATATTTAGGGCGAAGCGTATTGGTGTTCAAATCCCACTTTGCGCCGTTCGAAGCCTGCCATCCATTAGGCGTGATGCGTGCATTGAACAATTCGTAGAGCATAGCATTGTCTTTATCGACCACGATGACATGACGATCGCCATCGCTGTTTGTTCCGCCTTCAATTGGTGCATTCGCGGGAATTGGGTAAGGGCCAGGATCACTTTCATCGCTATAATCCGTAAACGTTACGTTTACTTTCGGTTGATCCCCGTTTACGATTGTATAGGGAATCCCAATAGGTGCCCCTTGCCATTCCGTACCAAAATCAGCATGCACACTCGTATTAAAGCCGATTGACTCGATGTACTGCTTTGATTTCTGATGAACAGGGAAGCCAGAGATGTCGGTATTCCATGGATTATTTGTTGGAAATACTTGTAAGACTCCAGAGCCGGATGAGGAGTTCTCATTATCGTTAGTTGGAAGTGGAATCTGTTTGGGTTTATCCCCTATAAAGATCGAGCTTGTCGCATTATCCCAACTCACGGGTTTCCCTAAGGACTCCGTAAGAAATCGAAGAGGGACATAGGTCGTATTTTTGTAAATGAAGCCTTGAAGATCTGTAGGGGGTTGCTTAATCTCACCATCGAAATAATACTGCAGCTTTCGAAAATAAACGTCAATTCCGATTGGATCAGTCGCAGCATAGGAAAGCCCTGAAAAAAACAAGGCGCCACATATAAATCCAACTGTTCCTGACTTCCATTTACCCATTTGTACCCACACTCCATTGTCTCTAGTTGGCATTATGCTAGATTTGTCTTATCATAAGACTATTCGTAGGTTCTACAATGCTTTGTGTCCAGGACGATAAAATGGCATGCTTCAAGATTTACATTTATGAGATGAAACTATACATTCACGGAGGGCGTACAATGAGTCAACGCTATCGCATTACAAGAGCTTTTCAACAAAATGAACAAGCCGTACCATCTATTTCATTGGAAGAGTGTAAAGAATACTTTGCTACACAACCGGATTTCACTTATACATCCGTTTTTACTGTGACTGGCGCCACCAGCATGTCTATCCAGGGGGATTTCTTCCTGTGGAGCTATGGGGAAATCAAGATTCCTTTCCGGCATTATCAGGGGGATATTTATGTGTCTGGTACGAATGAAGCGGTCATTCCTAAGATGTTAGAGGTAGCAAGTGAATTGGGAGCAGATGTGGCGGAAGGTTAAAATCATCAATGTTTGTGTTTTGCACAAAAAATCTATCTAATATTTACAACATACTCTCCTCATACTTTTACGCTATAGTAGTAGTAGTTGAACTTAGCTGACAAACTATCGTATATTCTGATTATCATTTGGGAGACATAGACAACTAGATATTAAGGGGGGGACGTCTTTGCATACGAATACTTTCATTCACATATTAAAAACGGAACTCGTCGTCGCGCTTGGCTGCACAGAGCCGGTTGCGATCGCCTTGGCTGCAGCGAAGGCTCGAAACTATGTGAAAGGTCCTATTAATAAGGTTACCGTTCATGCTAGCGCAGGAATCATCAAGAATGCATTAGCCGTTGGGATTCCAGGAACGAATGTAACCGGGATTGATTTTGTCGCGGCTTTAGGAGCTATTGCTGGGAATGCGGACAAGCAATTAGAAGTGCTTGCTGATATTCAGCCAAGTGATGTTGTTATGGCGCAGGACATGGTAGAGCGTGGCCTATCGGTGGTTCATCTCGCTGATACTCCTAGAAAGTTATATATTGAAGTCATCGTGAGCACAGAAGGAAGTTATGCTAAGGTGATTATCACCGATAATCACACCAATATCACGCTGATTGAAGTGGATGGTCAAGTTGTAGAATCAGGCGGCTGCGCAAATGCAAGCTTCAAGAGTTCCAAAGAGGAACGTGGCGAGCTTACGATCGATGGGATCGTAGAATTCATCAAAACAGTTGATCTCACTGAACTCCAACTGGTCAAGCAAAGTATTGAATTGAACCGTAAAGCAGGATTAGACGGATTAGCGAATGACTATGGTCTCCAAGTCGGGAAGACGATTAAAGAGAATGTGCAAAGGGGCATTTTGTCTGATGATCTTATCTCTCATGCGATGGCGCTTGCTTCCGCAGGGTCAGATGGTCGTATGGCTGGGTCGAGCATGCCTGTTATGGCGAATTCGGGCAGCGGAAATCAAGGTATTGCTGCGACGAATCCTGTTATTGCGGCAGCGGAGAAACTTGGCTCTTCGGAGGAGCAACTCATTCGTGCAGTTGCGCTAAGTCACCTAGTTACGATTCATATCAAATCCAAATTCGGTCGATTGTCTGCTTTATGCGGTGTCACTGTATCGGGTACAGGTGCAAGCTGTGGCATTACCTATCTACTCGGCGGTGGGATCAACGAAATTAAAGCGGCCATTCAAAACATGCTCGGCAATGTAACTGGGATGATGTGTGATGGTGCCAAAGGCGGCTGTGCGATGAAAGTTGCCACTTGTACGAGTGCGGCGGTCCAATCTGCGCTTCTCGCTTCGAAGGGAATGACCATATCCTCTACGAATGGCTTTATCGAAAATGACGCGGAGAAAACGATCGACAACTTCTGTCGGATCGGGAATGAAGCCACATCCGAGATCGATAAACTCGTCCTTGAAATGATGTTAAACAAAAACATATAGTTGGTTTATGATCCGCCGCGAGGCGGATTTTTTGTTTGTATAGGCATTTATATGTTTGGAAGAAGAATATTTCCTCTGGTCCTGTGCCAGTTAAAAGTGAAGCAGATAAGAAAGCTCCTATCTTTGTTTAACTGTAAATTCTACAGCTAATTTCACGACTTACGGGGGAAAAGAGTGATTAGATGGAAAAAAGGTAGTTATATTTCGAGTATTCGCCAGTTCTTTAGAGAAAGTGCAGAAATAGCTACATAATTTCCAGTTATTCCACTTTTGAGGGAGAATAGCTCGAATTTAACTGTACTATTTCCATCAATTTACGATTGTGTAACCATGACCATGACCATGAGTAACTTGGGTGTGGTGAAGAGACACCGCGCCTCTGAGCGAGAGTGGTATTCCAATCGTACCATTTTTTACCTATCATTTTCACCTATCTCACGCCTCTACACAGATCGTATACGCACCAATCTCCTCATCTAGAGATGATGGCGTAGCCTTTTATTTTGATATATAGGGGAAAGAAGCTATAAAAAGCGAACGGTGTACTTTACGAACGGTGTTCGTTATGGTATAACTAAGTCATGACATTCCAAATCTAATACCGAGGTGCACACCATGATGACAAATAAAAATGAACAACATCGTATCGCAATTATAGGTGCTGGTCCTGGCGGGTTAACACTTGCTAGAATTTTGCAGGAGCATGGCGTGAAGACGGTGGTTTATGAACGTGAAGCATCACCAGCAAGTCGTCAGCAAGGTGGTTCGTTAGACATACATCCAGAATCGGGACAAAGAGCACTTAGAGAAGCTGGTCTACTTGAACAATTCCAGGCATTAGCTCGCTATGAAGGGGAAGATTTCCGTCTGCTTGATAAAACTGGCAAGGTGTATCTTGATGAAGTGGCAGATTCAAAGGAGGGAGAACGCCCCGAAATTGATCGTGGTACGCTCCGTGGGCTATTACTGAACGCTATCGACCCATCTTGCATCCGTTGGGGCTACAATCTAAACGAAGCCATACCTAAGGATAATGGCCAGCATGAACTTCATTTTGAGAATGGACATGTGGATATTGTTGATCTCGTTGTGGCCGCAGACGGCGCCTTCTCTCGTATACGACCGTTACTGACTGATGCAGTACCAACGTATACAGGACTTAGTATGGTTGAACTATATATAAATAATGTAGCTGTTGAGCATCCAGAGATTGCAGCTTTTAATCGACGTGGCAAAATGTTTGCTTTGTCAGATCATAAGGGCATTTTAGGACAGTTGAATGGCGACGGTCGACTTTGTGTGTATGCAGCTTTTCGAGTTGAACAAGATTGGGTTGAAACAAGTGGTATTCCGTTTAATCAGCCTGAGGAGGCGAAGCATCAGTTGTTGAAACTTTTTGGCGATTGGGATGAATCGCTAACGACATACATTAGTTCCGCGACAGGTCCAATCTTGCCGAGACGTATTTACATGTTGCCTGTCGGGCTTACATGGACACACAAACCGGGTGTTACCTTGATCGGTGATGCCGCGCATTTGATGTCTCCCTTTGCAGGCGAAGGTGTGAATCTGGCGATGCTTGATGCTGCTGAACTGGCATTGTCCATTGTTGAGCATCAGGATTTGAGCGCTGCTGTTCATGCCTATGAAGAGAAAATGTATCCATACACAGCAGAATCTGCTAAAATGTCCGATGATAATCTTGCGCTATGTTTTGGCGAAGATGCCGCACCTAAAATGATGGAGCTGATGAATCAGTATCATGACCACTAAACCAACTCGAACAGTTGTAAGCCGTCGTTCACGCCCGGCTAAAGAACCATTAAGTCAAGAACTCATCGTGGAAACAGCCTTGGGGTTAGTGAAGAGCGAAGGTTCAACTGGACTAAGCATGCGGAAAATCGCCAAGGCGTTGGATACTGGCCCATCATCCTTATATGTGTATGTATCCAATCAACAGGAGCTAAGTGCGTATGTATTGGATGCTGGGCTCGCGGAAGTGATTTTCCCAATGTCAGATTCAGGTACCTGGCAATCGCGGCTATTCGATGTGTTAGACTCGTATTTAATGGTTCTGTTCGATGCGCCAGGAATCGCTGAGCTCGCACTTACGACAATTCCGGTTGGGCATAACTCTCTAGGCCTTACCGAGTATATGCTTCATCAATTGAATGAAGCTGGTGTCGGTGCCACATCTGCAGCATGGGGAATTGATCTATTGCTTCTGTATGTGTCCTCCGTAGCTTTCGAACAAACATCTCGCAATCAAGTAGGAACAACCCTGCAAGCAGTTAAAGCTTCTTATCAAACACTGGATGCCAAGCGATACCCATTGCTCAGCGGTTTGAAAGAAGAGATGACCTCTGCGGAAGGTAAAGAACGTTTTCGTTGGGGGTTGGAAGTGATTCTGCAAGGCATATTACAGGGGAAACCGGAAATTAAATGAAGAAGATCGAAGTGGCTGCCCTCGGGCAGTCCTTTTTCATTATTTTTATAAGTAAAATGGAAACTATTGGTGGATAGCTCCGTCTAATTGATTAGCAAACAATGTCTGGAGTGATGGGTATGAAAAGGTTAGGTCTTTATGTTCAAAAAGTAACCATCTTGATGGCACTTATGCTAGTAATGGTTCCATTATTTTCATTCGCGGCAGAGTCACATTGGGTTGAACCTGAATTGAAGAACTATAAACAGCTGATCGTGCCATATAAAGATGGCAGTTCGATGGAAGGGCCGATCACAAGGGAAGAATGGAACTCATTCTACTTCTATGTTCTTAACCCAACGCGGTATGATGAACCAATTGATATTGGTAACTGGGTAACGATGATTAAGATGGGCGTACAGCTCCCTAAGGGCAAGGAAGATGATCTGATCAGAGGCTATGTCTATGATCTTGCACCGATGTATGCACAACACTTGAACCGCGAGACGGCAGTAGGTGGATTAATTAAATTGCTGACGTTTAGCATCGTACAAGGCAGTGGGAATTACAAGCAACTGGATGCGAGTAAAGATTTCTTGGATTTCAAAGACATTAAGGAGATGCAACAAGGACTTGTTCAAACTGCCTATCGAGAGGGCTTGTTAGACAGCGCAACGACAACCCATTTTCGGCCAAAAGACAATCTGACAAATGCAGAAGCCATTTCGATTATGGCAAAAGTGATGAATAAATACGAGGAAGAGGCATCGAAAATAACACCACCATCTCAACCCGGATTTCCAAGTGTCGTTACATTATTTGAAAATACGCCTATGTATAGCTCCAAGGATACATCTATGGGGATGAACGGGATGATCTCACCTCAGGATGTTCGAATCGTTGCCGTTCAAGAGGATTGGCTAACTTATAGCCATGTAACAGATACGAAGTGGTTTCAGGTTGCAACGTGGCGTGGACCACAATGGATTAAGCTGGAGCTGCAAGAGGTCGGCAACTTTGAACAAGTAGATACAAATCTGCTTCTACAGCAGTCGACTTCACTGCAAGATTCACCTCACCCTGACAGTACACTTTCGTTCGTTCTATCGCCGCAAAAGGTTCATGTCATTGGGCTTTTCCGCAGCAAATTTGCTGAGCGTTTTCTAATTGAAACATGGGTAGGGCCTAGATGGATCAGGAATCCCAATGGAGCTACTGAAGTAAAATAATGAAGTTTCCAAAATTTATTGTTTACGTACCTCTCGTAATTTGATAATATTATCGCAATAACAAATGCGTTGAAGAGATGAGTAAATAAATGAAATCTTTCACAGAGAGCTCCGTCCGCTGAAAAGGAGTAAAGAGAACTTTATTGAACAAAGCCTCAGAGCAGCACATCGGAACCAATCATGGGGGATGGTGTGACAGGAGCTCCTGTTACAGAGCTAAAGTATACGCAAGGCTTCGGCCTGTCGTACTTGAAGAGGCTGATATGGCGACATATTGGTGAAACTGGGTGGTACCACGAGGATATTAATCTCGTCCCTAAGACTGGCAATAGTCTTGGGGGTGGGATTTTTTTGTTATTGCGTAAGAAACTTTGCGCACGTGCTATAATATTATGCACACCGAAATAAGCAGTTTGAATTTACTATTAAGATGCTTATCATCAGTATCATACGAATGTGAAAGGATTTGAATATAGCATGTCGAGAAAATTAAAAGTAGGTATTGTTGGAGGAACTGGCATGGTTGGCCAGAGATTCGTTGAATTACTGGATCAACATCCATGGTTTGAAGTAACTGCTATTGCAGCAAGCAGCAGCTCCGCTGGTAAAACGTATGAAGAATCGGTTCAAAGCAGATGGAAACTAGCTACGCCAATCCCTGAAAATGTGAAGCAAATTATCGTGCAAGATGCATCGAAAGTGGAGGAAGTTGCCACTGGGGTTGATTTTATTTTTTGTGCCGTTGATATGAAAAAGGATGAAATTAAAGCGTTAGAAGAAGCTTACGCCAAAACAGGAACGCCTGTTATTTCGAATAACTCAGCTCACCGCTGGACGCCTGATATTCCGATGGTCATCCCAGAAGTGAATCCAGCTCATATTGAAATCATTGCTGCGCAAAGAAAACGTCTTGGCACATCGACTGGATTTATCGCAGTAAAACCAAACTGCTCTATCCAAAGCTATGTTCCAGCGCTTCATGCATTGTTAGATTTTAAACCAACGAATGTGGTTGCTTCGACGTATCAAGCGATCTCAGGTGCAGGTAAAAACTTCACAGATTGGCCGGAGATGTTAGATAACGTTATTCCTTACATCGGTGGGGAAGAAGAGAAAAGTGAGCAAGAGCCGCTGCGTATCTGGGGCAATATCGTAAATAATGAAATCGTTAAAGCGAGCTCTCCGCTAATTACGACGCAATGTATCCGCGTTCCAGTAACGGACGGACATTTGGCAACTGTGTTTGCCTCTTTCGAGAATAAACCTTCGAAAGAAGAAATTCTTGCTCGCTGGTTGAACTACAAAGGACGTCCGCAAGAGTTGAATCTGCCGAGTGCTCCGAAACAGTTCATCACATACTTTGAAGAAGAAAATAGACCACAAACGAAGCTGGATCGCGAAATTGAGCGCGGTATGGGCGTTTCCGTCGGGCGTTTACGCGAAGATTCCATGTTTGATTATAAATTCGTTGGATTGTCGCATAACACGTTGCGCGGTGCAGCAGGTGGCGCGGTGCTAATCGCTGAGTTGCTGAAAGCGGAAGGTTATATTCAAGCGAAATAAGATCAAAACAGCAAGCATCTCGGATGCTTGCTGTTTTAATTTAATCATGGCTTGGGTAACGCTCCTGCAGAAATGTAACCGATTGGCTGATTAGAGCTTTTAAGATATCAACGTTGATATCTGCTACTTTATTGATGTATACACAGGCTTTTGCAGCCTCGTGCTTGCCGAACTGCATTAATAATTCTTCGCGATCGGTATCCCCTGTTGCAAAATACAAGCTGATTTTGGCTTTTCGCGGCGAGAACCCAACTAGAGGAGCATCGCCCTCATGACCGGATGCATATTTGTAATGATAAGTGCCAAAACCAATAATGCTTGGACCCCACATTTTGGCTTCATACCCTGTCACTTCTGTAAAAATATCTAATAATTGATAAGCGTCTTCACGTTTTTTAGCACTTTCCACATTTTCGATAAACTCAAGGACGCTGCTATCCGTTTCTTTCATTTTTGCTTCGTATGCCAATGTGAACACTCCTTAACGATGATACCGATGTGATGGCGAGTCATGATCATTTTACCAAAATATTGTTTGAAATAGAAACATTTATCAGGAAATGATCGTCTAATACATACGACTGGAATTGCATATAATCACGTGGGAGAAGGGTGGAAGTATTTCATGTGGACAAAGCGAAATTGGGTTCCAATGGTTCAATGTACGATTCTTAGTGTGGTCCTGATTACGGGGTGCTGTGATCGAAAGGGATTGGATCAATATGAAGGAGCTGCTCAGCTCCAAGAAGCGCCTAAACCGATGAAATCTGTATCTAAAGAAGATTTACAAAAATATACAAATCAACTAATTACGTTAGGGGCAGTTTTTGAAAAACATCAAGTCAGGCCTCAATCCTCTTATAGCAATGAGAAAGAAGCATTTCTGGAAGTGCGCCGCGTAGGCGAACATGCCAAAACACTCTCGGATGCAGAGAAGGCAAGTCTTAAACAATCCATATTTGAGGCGATCGGTGCCGAGTTTCCACTGAATATTTCCGTCTATACGATTAATGAGCAATCTGGAATGACTGGTAAAATTACTGCAATTAATGAGAAGGGTAGTTTTTTGGTCGTTTCATCCGATAAATTCATTGGTCAAGATAACAAAATGCCTGATGCTGCGTGGTATACCATGTCAGACGATGCACGAATTGAGTTTGAAGGGAAGAAGCTGCAATCGAATGAAGTTCAGATTGGAGATACCGTTAAAGTGTGGGCGGAAGGCATGATGTTGACGAGCTACCCTGGTCAAACAATGGGACTTCGCCTCGAGATCATCGCACATGGCAATGGCGCCGGTGATGCTAGTGGTAAGGTTACTGGAGTAGTTACAACTGGCGAAGGCGTTAACGTGGAGCGTATCATTGAAATTGATGGTGTGAAATATAAACTACTTCCATTCGCACAACTAAGAAAGGAAAGCGGCCCAGCACAATTCTCCGATATAACGGTTGGTAAGCTGGTGAAAATTTGGTTTGCTGGATATGATTTCGGTAGTGAGAAATTTGTGACAAAGGTCGCCGTGGATAGTTAGTTTCAAGGGCATTTAGTCGAGGTGGACAGAGAGAAATTATTGATTAACTGGAAAAACTCCAGCTATTTTGTCAGTTTAGGGCGAAATTTAGAATTTAGATGGAAAAAGTACTTCTAATTCTCTCGATTCAGTTGATTTCGGTGGTTATGTATGAAAATAGCTGTACTTTTTACAGTTATTTCAAATAAGGTGAAAAATAGCATAATATTAGCTGCATATTTTCCATCTATTTACATTAAGCAGAGTGCCTAGGCTGTTGCTGGGGCTTGGGTTGCTGGAGCTGTCGCTGTCGCTATTGTGGTTAATGTGATGATCTTGAATTACTCCAAAGGACGTGTTCGAATGAGCCAATCGAAAGAGATTGCTATTGACTTAACACTCGTGCAACAACTGATCTCTTCACAATTTCCACAATGGGCAGAGCTGCCTCTCCGACCTGTGGATTCAGCAGGAACAGACAATGCGATCTATCGGCTTGGTGATGATATGGCTGTTCGATTACCTCGAGCAGATTGGGCCATTGGACAAGTGGAAAAAGAGCAGCGTTGGCTGCCGAAGCTAGCCCCGATGATCCCGATATCCATTCCAGTACCTTTAGCAAAAGGCGTTCCCACCGAAGACTACCCATGGTACTGGTCTGTGTATAGTTGGCTCGATGGCGAGAATGCGACAGTTGGACAAGTAGACAGCTATAACCAAGCAGCAACAGTTCTTGCGCATTTCGTTAATGCTATGCAGTCAATCGATCCTACTGGTGGGCCAGCCTCAGGTTCTCACAATTCTGGCAGGGGTGAGCCTCTGGCGATGCGTGATGCGGCAGTTCGAGATGCAATCGCAAGCTTGAACACAATCATCGACCCTGCCGTGGCAGAGGCTGTATGGGACTTGACACTTCAAGCTCCCGTATGGCAGGGACAGGGCGTTTGGATCCATGGAGATTTACATCCGGGAAATCTTCTTATAGAACAGGGACGATTAAGTGCCGTGATCGATTTCGGTACATTGGGTGTAGGCGATCCTGCCTGCGACCTCATGGTTGCATGGACATTTCTCACGACTGAAAGCAGAGAGGAATTCCGCTCTTTGCTAACAGTCGATGAAGCAACATGGTCGCGAGGACGCGGCTGGGCGCTTTCATTCGGGTTAATTGCTTACGCTTACTACATAGATAAGAACCCAGGATTAGCCGCTATATCCCGACGTGCGATTGATGAGGTGCTTTGTGAGCATTTGACGCGATGCGAATAGCGCATCTACGTTCCCTTTGAATATATGTTTACGATGATTTGTAGATAGGAGAAAATACATCATGCTTACTGCCATCTTCCAAGGAATTCTTTTATCAGCAGGTCTGATTTTACCGTTAGGTGTTCAAAATGTATTTGTTTTTAATCAAGGTGTGACACAACCACGTTTAGTTAGGGCATTACCGGTCGTTCTCACAGCAGCACTTTGCGATACTGCACTGATTACTTTGGCTATTTTAGGTATATCCGTCGTTATTGTCACGATACCTGCTATCAAGTTCGTGCTTTTCGTACTAGGCATACTTTTCCTGATCTATATGGGGATTGTGACTTGGAAAAGTAAACCTGCCAACACGTCATCCGATGAAAAAGCTTTATCACCTAAGAAGCAGATCGCGTTTGCTGCATCGGTTTCACTCCTAAATCCTCATGCCATTCTGGATACGATCGGCGTCATTGGGACAAGTTCTATCCACTATGTTGGAAAAGAAAAACTGGTATTTGCAATTGCTTGTATACTTGTGTCATGGATTTGGTTTTTTGCTCTTGCTGTCGTGGGGAGACAGGTTGGGAAATTAGATAAATCGAACACATTTATGACGTATCTCAATAAAGTATCAGCGATAATCATGTGGGTGACTTCCGTTTATTTAATTACACAATTAATCTAACCAAATATGGCATGGTCGAAGAAATTTTTCTTGATTTTCACAGTTATGACCGAATATAATTAAGGGAATATTTGGTATGTGTAACTGGCGAAACGTAGATCACTACGGGGGAGCACATATTCCATAACAGCCGTTCGCCTGGGCAAAGTATTTGATCAATCGATCAAATACTTTTTTTATTTCAAGGAGGAGAATGGAATGGAACGAGCTAGAAATGTGGCAGTCCTCATTTATGAAAAGGTAGATCTATTGGATATTGCCGGTCCGTTCGATGTGTTTGGGGTATCGAGTAATTGGGGCAAGGATTTCAAGGTCTACACGGTGGGCGAAGAGCAAAAACCTGTGACAACAGTCAGTGGTCTCACGATTCTTCCCAAATACAGCTTAGACAATTGCCCATTGCCTGACATTTTGATTGTCCCAGGTGGTTTAGGATCGCGAACTGAAATGAACAACGCAATGATTACATCATGGATTAGCCATACTGCTGCTAGCGCGGAAATCGTCTTATCTGTTTGCACAGGTGCGCTCTTGTTGGCGAAAGCAAACTTGCTGGATGGATTACGAGTGACGACCAATCGAAATGCATTTGAATTATTGCGCGAAATTGCACCACCTAGTGCTACGATTGTCGAAGATGTAAGGTACATTGATAACGGGAAAATTGTAATGTCCGCTGGGGTTACCGCGGGATTCGATGCTGCTCTTTATGTCGTTGCTAGACTATTTGGTGAAGAGAGAGCCCTCGCTACTGCTTCAAAGATTGAGTACCATTGGCGCAAAGACGAGTTTACCGCAGCGCTGCAGCAAAAGGATTTATTTATGATAAGGAAAGCACAAATAGAAGATTTAGATGCAATTCAGAAGTTGTTTGTTGAAGCAGCTCAGTGGATTCAATTGTCGAAGGGATTCACACAGTGGAGAGAGGATTCTTTTAACAATGCCTATTTAACAACTTTTATAAATGATCAAGAAGTATTTGTCGCGTGTCAGAACGGTGAGTTGATTGGTTGTTTTTCCATCCAATGGCATTTCGAAGAGATTTGGGGAGACTTGTTCCATGATGATGCTGGTTACGTACACCGTTTAGTCGTGTCCCGAAAATATAAAGGAGAGGGTTTCGGCAGCAGGTTTCTAGCTTGGTCAGCAGATTATATAAAGAACAAAGGCAAAGGCTGGCTGCGTTTAGACTGTATGGCAGATAATCCAACACTGAATGACTATTATCGCAGCCTTGATTTCATTCATCGTGGTAGATATGATGGCCGCGGTTGGAGCGCTAATTTATATGAACGTGAAATTGAATAAGTAGTGTAATCGCATATCTAATAAAGCTGTCCTACAAGTAGAATTATCTACTTTGAGGGCAGCTTTTGCTTTCTGCACGTGAGAAAATCGATCTTTGATCTGATAAATCAGTAAATCGTTCTATGAAATAGCGGATTTTGTTCCTTGAATGGTTGAGGGAAAGTTCTTAGAATGGTAGGGCTAGTTGTCGCAGGCGTAACCATTGCCAATTTAGGGAACTGTAGGAGCCAAGAGTGAGTGTATCTTGCGGCGTCCTCTGGGTTGTTCTCTTTCCAGATCCCTGTATGGTAGACTAAGAAAATATTTGATACTGAACAGCGAAGCGAGGGATATTCACGTGACGTTACTAAACTGGTTTTCATCTTTAACATTAAAAAATCGCCTATTTCTGGCTTTCATCGTACTTATTCTTCTGCCATTCTCCGTCTTGGATATTTATAATTTCCAAAAAGTGAAGCTCAATCTACAACAAAAAACGAGTGAACAAAGCCTCGTACAAATGAACAAAATGAATGAGTCACTTGAAAGTCTGCTCGCCACAACGTTTAAGACGATTACGATGTTTGAGCAAGATTCATCCGTCATTTCCGTGTTAAAGCAGCCAGAAGCGGTCGATCAAATCGTGAATCAGCGTAAAATTGAAGAACGTTTTCGTTCGGTGACGAATAGTCTTTTCATCTCTAGTCCACCCGTTTTCTATACGATTGTTGATTTACTCGGTAACGTGTATACTTCATTCCCGCCAGCGCAGCGCTTAGATTATGAAGTGATTCGGGCAAAACCTTGGTTTACAAGTGCTTTATCAGCTTCTGCACCGTATCAATGGCAGTTGGAAAGCAATGAAGTGCTATTTGATGTTAACAAAAGCCCGCAGCTCGTAGCTATTTCTACTCCTACAAGGGATGCAGATGGCACCATTCGAGCAATCATCCACATCGCGGTGGACTACGAAAGTTGGTTTAAATCAGCTACGAACGGAAGTCCAACTTCCGAGCAGTATTATTTGATTGATCAAAGAGGAAACGAGATCGTACATTCTGGTGCTGACAAGTCAGCCATGGCATTGGAGTCACCGATCATCGATCGGTTGCTTACGGACGGTTCCAGTAACGGCTTTTTCATACAAGGGAGTACGTTTATCAACTATACAGTTGTACCCTCTTTCCATGCTTATTTAATCAAAACAGTGCCATCCCATGTACTCTTTGCTGAGCTTCGATCGATTCAGAATGCCTATATGGGCACGCTTATTATTTTCACAATCGCTTTTATGATCATCACGTTTCTTATCGCTTCCGCGGTTACGCGTCCACTTCGACTCATTCAAGCTAAAATGCTCGATGTCGTACGGAAAGATCTGAAAGTAAGACTCCCTGATCAAAGATACGGCGGGGACATCCAACCCATTGTACAAGCATTTAATCAAATGATTGCTGATATGAACGGACTCGTACAACGCTTAAAGGTTGAGGAACGGCAGAAGGAAGCCAGTCGATTCCAAATGCTGCTTTCACAGATGAATCCTCATTTCTTGTTGAATACATTGAACACAATACGCTGGTTGGCATTGGAAAAAGGGGACAACGCAATTCCGAAAATTTGTGTGTCGTTTGGCAGATTGACAGAGGCTGGACTGAAGCTCGATGTAGATCTTATCCATTTGGAACAAGAGCTAGAGCTTGTCCGAGGATATGTCTATATCCAACAATTCCGATATGATCAACAATTTCAAGTTGACTATGTGTATGCCGATGACTTGAAATACGCACTCGTTCCGAAACTTAGCCTTCAACCAATCGTGGAAAATGCGATTTATCACGGAATTTCGCAGATCCAAGAGAAAGGTCACATCTCGATCCATGTATTCACGAAAGACTCTAAACTTACCCTTGAGGTGGTCGATAATGGTGTCGGTCTCGAATATAGCGAAGGGTTGTCCAAAAAGGACCATAACGGCATCGCTTTACAAAACTTGAGAGAGCGTTTAGCTCTCCTTTTCAAGAAAGAAGCGAGTCTTGAGTTCGTTCCAGTATCACACGGTTGCATGGTTCGTATCCAGCTTCCGCTCCTCATGTCCACACCTTACCAGAAAGGAAGTGATCCCCATGTGGACCGTTCTACTCGTTGAGGATGAAGTTTTCGTTCGACGGAAAGTGAAAGAAACGATGCGTTGGAAGGAAATGGGCTTCACCATCATTGGGGAAGCAGGTAACGGCTTGGAGGCGATGGATAAAATCCGGGAATGCCAACCGGACGTTGTCATCACAGATATTGTCATGCCGCTGATGAATGGCGTGGACTTGTTGAAACAAGCGCGGAGGGAAGGCTTCACAAGCCGTTTCGTCATGCTGACGGTTATGAGTGATTTCGAAAACGTTCAGCAAGCGCTGGAGTTCGGCGCGACTAGTTATATGCTCAAGCTCTATATGGATCATGAGACATTAGCAGAGACGATGAGTAAGGTTGAAAAAGAGCTAATCGACCGTAGAAGTGCCGAAATACGAGAAGCTGAAACGGTGTATCGTAAATTGTGGAAGTTAATGGTGGGGGGAGCCCAATCCCCGGAAGGCAAGGAAAGCGAGATTGAGATCCCTGGTGTTCAAGGACGCGATTTGAGCATCATCGCGGTGCAACACGGACGACCTACATACACACGAGTAGATTTCTTCGCACTTCATTTAATAGAAAACGATGTGGCCTCTGCAGCCGTCTGGCATTTGCTGACCATAGACGGGGTTAGCTACCTATTTATGTGGTTACCGACAAATTCGCAGTTCTACATGCCTTCAGAGCAAGCTTTGCCAGTTAGCCTAATCTATACGGAATTAATCCCAACTGCACACCTCCTAGAAACGTGGAAAAGCGTTCTAATTGCATTGAATATGGAGTGGTACAATCCCACATGCAGTGCGAAACTATGCACTTCTGCAGGCACACCTCTGCGTGAAACTGCGGATACGTGGGGGTTGGAGCATAAAATCTGGCATAACTTGGAGCAGCTAAGATGGGATGCCGTTGTTGGAGCAGTGAATGAGCTGTGGGGGAAATTCGAAGTTCAGCATGCTCCGCAGCAGCAAGTGAAGCAAGCAGCCGCGAGAATTGTCCATTTGTGTGCGAGAATATCTCAACTCAGCACGGTTGATGAAGAGGAGTTGCTCGCATCCGACCATCATCGTCTTAAATCTGTTTTCTTGGCTCGTCTGGAATCACATTTCAAACACTTGAGCGCATCTCGCATTCCTATTTCTGATCATCCTGAGATCAACAAGATCATTTCCTATTTGCATGAACACTATGTAGAGGAAATTACATTAGACACCTTGGCAAAGCTAGTTTGCATGGATGATAAATATGTTAGCGGTTTATTTAAGAAGAAACTGGGCGTAAGTATTATTCAATATTTGCATCAGATTCGAATCGAACATGCCCAAAGATTGCTGCGCGAAACGGATCGAACGATTAGTGAAATTGGTGAACGAGTTGGGTTCGCGAATGATAATTATTTCATTAAAATTTTTAAACGATTCACTGGCGGGACACCTGCAAGCTTCAGAAACCGAACATAAACACTTTTCGTGATTTTTCGACAATGTGACTTTTGTTCTATGAAATCATGGATTCTGTTTCTTATTCGCATTCGTAATGGGTGATAAAGTAAGTACTGTAAGTAATCAATTGCAGGAGGTCAAACCAAAATGACAAAGAGAAAGAACACAATGATGCTCGGTGCACTAGCTCTTACTTTAGGTCTTACAGCATGCGGGAATACATCAGGTGACTCAGCCTCCAGCAGCGCCAGTACTACTAGCCCTAGTACTACAGCAGCAGCCACTGGCAAGGTCATAAAGCTGAAAATGTGGGGCGGCGTTCCGCCAGAATCAGGTCCTCAAGCGGTGGTTGACAATTGGAATGCGAAAAACCCAGACATTCAAGTGGAGTATGAACGCTATGTGAATGACGACGCAGGAAATCTGAAGTTAGATACGGCATTGCTCACGGGTCAAAGTGTTGATTTATTCGTGAACTATTCAGGCACAGCCTTGAAGAAGCGTGTGGATGCTGGTGTAGCGTTGGATATGAGCAGCTATACCGATTATAACATTGAACAGAAGATGGGCTCGACGTCGAAGGATTGGCAAGTTAATGGTAAATATTACGGTATTCCAACCGTTAAGAGTACGTTCTTCGTGTGGTTTAACAAAGAGATGCTTGATCAGGCGGGACTTAAAGTACCAACGTCCTGGACATGGAAGGATATGCAGGATTATGCTACGAAATTGAAAGCCGATAAGCGCTTTGGACTAGTCCAGCATTTAGAGTCATTCCCAGATTCCTTGGATTCCGCATTGACTCACGATGGGTACACGAAGAAAGATGGCAGTTCGAATCTGGATAATCCATTAATGGGTACTTGGTTAGATACTTTGAATACCATGATGAAGGACAAGAGTACGCCAATGCTTGGCGAACAGTTGACAACCAAGATGCCTGTAGAAACGATGTTTCTGAAAGGTGAGAGCGCCATGCTGAACGCAGGATCCTGGATTTTCCGGAATTCAAATAACTTGAAAGATAATCCAAGGACGTTCAAAATTGCATTCGCGCCTGTTCCGAGACTAGATAGTAATGAGCAAAATGGCATTGGTCGTGGTGGTTTAGGTGATTTCGTTTCGATCAATGCGAAGACGGCTAATAAAGATGCAGCATGGAAGTTCCTGAAATGGTATGCAGACGGAGGATTACTGCCACTTGCTTCCGGCGGACGAATTCCATCTTCCAAGGATGCGAATGTTGAGGATGCTTTGAAGTTACTTTTAGGTGAAAATGAGAGTACGTATGATATTCCTTCTTTGAAATATGTACTGTTCGAGAACAAGACGCCAACGTTTACACGTAACCAGCCTCAACAAGTCATGGACCTCCGCAGAGAGGAATATGAGAAGTTTTTCTTAGGCAAGCAAGATACTGCAACAACGCTGGCGGCTATGGTCAAACGGCATAATGAATTTATGAAAACAACCAAATAAGTAGAAAAGCAGGGGGAGTGGCTTCGGCTGGTTCCCCTGTATGCATACTAAGGGAGGTTATCGGATGTGAAGAAAAACTGGATGGCCAGACAAAGTTTAACCGGCTATTTATTTATTGCACCAAACATGCTGGGTGTTCTCCTCTTTTTTATTGTACCGGCGATTTTCTCTTTCGGCCTCATTTTCACTAATTATCAATTCGCCAATCCCAATTATCACTTCGTGGGCATTGATAACTTCAAACGTCTACTCCATGACGATCTTTTCTATGTTTCACTCCGAAATACCGGGTGGTATCTCCTGTCAGTACCCATTTCCATCATGCTTGCGTTTCTTGTAGCACTCGTCTTGAACAAGCATGTGTATGCCAAAGGATTGCTTCGAGCCATGTATTTCCTACCGTACATTACAAGTGGTGTGGCTGTTGCTTTCGTATGGATGCTATTGTTTCAACCTTCAGAAGGACCGATCAATCAACTGTTAAAAGCAATAGGCATGTCGAATCCACCGGGTTGGCTTTCTACAACGGAAACGTCCATGATGGCTATTGATATCATCTGGATCTGGTTCATGCTCGGTTATAATATGATTATTTATTTGGCAGCCTTACAGGAAATATCTCCGGAGCTGCTTGAAGCTGCTAAAGTAGATGGTGCTAGCGGTTGGGTAAAAATCAAGTCCATCATTTTCCCAATCGTCAGCCCGACGACGTTCTTACTACTCATTACTGGTTTAATTATGACCATCAAATCGTTTGGATTGATCCAAGCCATTACACAGGGTGGTCCTGGGAATAGTACGACAATTTTATCTCTATTCGTCTACAAAAATGCGTTCGGCTATTATGAAATGGGCTACGCATCTACGATATCTTGGGTTTTGTTCTTAATTATTGCGGCGATTACATTCGTTCAATGGTTTGGGCAAAAGAAATGGGTTCATTATTAAAATAGTAGACATCATGTTAAAGATAGCCGATTCATCGGCGAATAATTGAGTAGGAGGTAACCTCTATGGCTACTGTGCAATCAGACATTAGGGCAAGTGCAAAAGCTCGAACCAAGAGGCGGTTTCCGCTCCCAACCCTAATCAAAGTAGGAACGACACTGATCATGTTTATCCTTGGTCTGGCTATGATTATGCCATTCATTTGGATGATCAGTACGTCTTTTAAATCGCCGGCTGAAGTATTTGAATACCCCATCCGCTGGATTCCTTCCCATTTTAATATGGAGCATCATATCCGAGTTTGGACAGGCAGCATGGGCTTTGCAACTTACTATATGAACTCCATTAAGGTAGCGGTAGTCTGTACAATTGGCGCGACATTACTCTCGTCATTGGCTGCCTACAGCTTCGCCAGAATTACGTTCAAAGGCAGAGATACATTGTTTCTCATCTACTTATCGATGATGATGATTCCACCTCAGGTTTTGTTCGTCCCGAAATTCATTATGTTTGAATGGGTGGGTATCTATAATACGCTTTGGGCACTTATTCTGCCTGGCATGATTTCTATTTTCGGTGTATTTTTAATGAGACAGTTTTTCATTCGGATTCCATCCGAAATCTCAGAATCGGCCTTCATGGATGGAGCCGGTCATTATCGCATATTTCTTCAACTGATGCTTCCTTTAGCTAAACCGGCAATGGCTACGTTAGCAATCATCGATTTCTCTTGGCATTGGAACGATTATGAGAACGCTCTCGTGTTTCTGACAGATCGTAAGTTATATACCATTCCATTGGGTTTGCAGAATTTCATTATGGAATTTAATGTCGATTACAATGGCATGATGGCTGCGGCGAGTGCAGCCATTCTACCGATGATTCTCGTTTTCATGCTGGGGCAGAAGTTCATCATTCAAGGGATTTCCAATACAGCTGTGAAAGGTTAATCAGCTATAAGTACATCAAAACCGATAAAGCCAGTGGACGCATGTTGCGTTTATCTGGCTTTTTGCCTGCTTTAAATTGACATCAATCGCTAGGGGAGATATGATTTTAGTGGGTAACACGATGGGACAGGGGTGTGAAGATTCATGCAAAAGCAATTCAAAGTCGCAGCAGGCATCTCTCTTGCAGGATATGTCGTCAGTCTCATAACAACTAGTTTCTTACCGGAAGCCATTAATTTACTAGTACCAGCAGCGGTAACATTTGGAACTATTCTTGTGCTCCAACGTTCTTCTAAAGCTATTAAGGGAACAACGACTAACGTACCTATAAGCGAACATGCTGCGAATACAACGACTGCGCCGATTCCCAATGCTACTAGCGATACTGAAATCCAAGCTGAAAGTGATCCTTTCTGGGGACCGATTGCCGAGTATATCCATGTGATTGAAGAGACGATGATCTCGGAGGGGCAGAAGAATACCGTAGATGATGAAATTGTCGAAAAGACACTTAGCTTACTCTCTCGGGTAGGTCGGTTGATTCCGCAATTAAAAGAGTTAAATGATGCAAATATGAATCATAACATACAAAGACTGATCTTTAAGGATTTAAATGGTGCGATTAATCCCTTTCTGAAGTTAGGCGGGGAAGCCAAACGATTGAATCGTCGACTTCTTCTTACAGGAATCAAGGATATTAATTCTAAGCTCACTGACTATGTAGAAACGATCGAACAAAAAGACTTAATTGAATTGCAGACACGCATGGAATTAATCCAACAGCGCTATCGTTCAACAGACTAAGGAGGCATGGAACATGACAACCCAATTGGTGCAGTTAAAATCGACCGATTTGCAGAAAGTAGAGCAAGAAGCCAAACAGTTACTCGAGAAGGTTTCGGCGACCGATACGATGGAATTAGAAACGCTAATGGATTCGATTGGACGTATGGGATCTAAAACGATGGAACAGGCTGGACAATCTCTAGCGATGCTAGAGCGCCCAGTGAATGAATTGATGTCGGGTAAACGCTCAGAGGTCCAAAACAACATTCTGAAACTGCGCGGCGAAATTGATTCGTTGAGCAAGAGCAAGCAGCTTGGCTTTTTTGAGAAGATGATGAAGAAGACACCGCTTAAGAACTATATTTATAAATATCAGTCCGTGAAAACAAATGTAAATGCCATTGTACAATCCCTTCGTAACGGGAAGGAAACGCTAGAAGAGAACATGGCGTATATGAAGACGTTGAAGAAAAATTCAATTGAGTCTGTCTATAATTTGCAAATGCGAATTGCGATGGGCGAGAATTTAAAGCAGCTTTTCGAAGTTGAAATAGCCAAGCCCGAGAATGAGCATCGTAAAACACATTTGGAGAGAGGACTTCGTAAGGTCGTGACCCGGATTCAGTCCTTTCAAGAGATGGTCATTCTGTATCAACAAGCGATTGCAGGAACAGATATCATTAACGACAACAACGATAAGCTGATTGATGCCGTTGATGCGACGATTGATAAAACACAGAACCTGTTGACAGTCTCTGCGATGATCTCGATGGCCATTGAAGATCAAGTTCAAACGATTGATGCGGTCAATTCCGCGAACTCGACATTGAATAAAATGTTTGAGGAAAATTCGCGGCTGTTGAAAGAAACAACGCAACGAACGAATGAGCTGCTGGGGAAACCAGGCTTGCAAATGGATTCGATCGAGCGAGGCATGACAGACCTTTTCGCCGCTTTGGATTTATTTGAACAGTCCAATCGGACAATCATTCAATCGGCTACGGAGCACACGCAACGGCTTGGTAACATCAGCCAGCAAATGACGCAAAGACTTGGCTTAACGCCTGGGAATAAAACGAATGCAGAAATCAAAGCGTCCGAATTAAGTGGACTTTTGGAATAAATCATAGAAATAGAATTGGCTGTCAGGGATGTAATCCTTGGCAGCTTTTTTGTGCTTGCCTCATGCCACTTAACCCATGCCATTTCATTCTCCTGACATATGATATTTCATATGTTCGAAAAATGGAGATGATTAAATGTTCATGCAAATTAAAGAGGGGAATAGCAAGACTCCTCAAATTGATGTGCTAATCCCAGCGATTGAGAAAGATTTGGGGACGCTCCCCCTGGTCATTGACGCGGTAAGAAAATATGTCAAGCATCCGATTGGTGAAATTATCATTGTAGCTCCGTGGAAACAACGGATACTCGATCTATGTGAGAGAAAAGGGTGCCGATTCGTTCACGAAGATACCGTTCTCCCTATCACGAAAAAGGATATCCATTACCAATCGAAAACGTGGGATCGGACGGGATGGCTGTATCAACAGTTACTTAAATTGAACGGAGATACTTTGTGCACATCCAACTATTATATGGTCATTGATGCAGATACCGTGCTCATACGACCCCATGTTTTCAAGATTGGCAACAAGACGGTATTTTATTGCCGGAACTGGAGTCAGGGCGAATATTTTAATACGTATAGAAAATTGATGGGCAGAAATCGATCGGCTCGATTGTCTTTCGTTACCCATTACATGTTGTTCGAGAAATCTAAAGTTAAGCATCTGAAACAAACCATTGAGTCCAAACATAAGAGATCCTGGTATTCCGCCATTATGAAAAGTATGAACAGATCCAAGCAGTTTGCCTTTTCGGAGTTCGAAACATATGGTAATTTTCTTTATTCATCGTCTGCGCATAAGATGATTTTGAAGCCTGCAATGAATAAAAGCTTACATTTGAACAATGCCCAAATTACACAATCTAGGATGTCTTCCTTGGCTAAAAGATATAGATCTATTTCTCTGCATAAACGCAAGGGATATGTTAAAACGGTTAGGTTAGTGGCGAGATGAAGCCCTATGTTGTTATCTGGAAGGGACCTGTAGGCAAAGCTAGTGGTCTTGGTCATGCAAGTAGAACCTACGCTGCTTCCTTGAAACGGAAAGGCGTTGATGTTAGGTTTGGTCATTTAAGCGTTGGTAAAAAACCTTCCAAAGGCAAGAGAGTGCTTATCTATCACGGTGTTCCGAACCATATTCATTGGGGTCATGAACGAAGTCTATATGATCCCATCATTTTAAATACCGTTTGGGAAACCAGCAAAACGCCAAACAAATGGCTTTCTCATATGAACAAATTTGATGCAGTCTGTGTTCCTACGCAACATAATAAGCGTGCACTTCAGAACAGCGGGGTTACAGTCCCGATTTACATTGTTCCGCATGGTGTAGATACGAAGGTATTTAAACCAAGCAATCCGAAGTTTGTATTGCCGCGTGCTGCAGGCAGGTTCACTTTCGTGTCTGTATTTGGCTTTCAACATCGTAAAAACCCCGAAGGTTTGCTGCGTGCGTACTGGGAAGAGTTTTCCCCCGAAGATAACGTAATTCTTGTGATCAAAACGAACGGCTATGAGCCCTATGAGAATGAAAAATGGATTCAGCGACAAATATGGCAGTACAAAAAGAGGTTGGGCATAAAAAAAAATACAGCGCCCGTTGTCATAATAGGCAGACGATTAAGCGAACAGCAGCTAAAAGGACTATATACACTTGGAGATGCCTTCGTCCTTCCTTCGCGAGGTGAGGGGGTAGGACTCCCATTTCTAGAAGCACTAGCCAGTGGCATCCCAGTCATCACGACTGCTTGGGGGGGGCAAATGGATTTCCTAACGAACAATAACTCGTTTCTCATTCCCTATCAACTGAAGAATCCGTCCATTAGCATGAATAGTTCACATGCCATATCGCGCTCATTTAGATACCTGTTTGCTGAGAAGGGGCAGCTGTGGGCTGAACCTGATCATCAAAGTTTACGAATGAATATGAGGAAAGCCTACGAGAATCCCGAATTATGTAAGCGTAAGGGAAGTCAGGGACGATTGGATGTCCTTCATTTGACTTGGTCACGTGCAGGGAGGCTGATGAAGCATGTGGTTGAAAAGGTCATTCAATCCAAGAAATAAGGATGAAGATTGATGTCCCCCAGGAAAGGAGGAATTGGCTTGCGTATTGTACTACTGTGCGGTGGATCAGGAAAAAGGCTATGGCCTTTATCCAACGAGATTCGCTCTAAGGTGTTTCTTAAGCTTTTGAAATCCACAAATGGGGCTAGAGAATCGATGATTGAACGAATATGCAGACAATTAGATGAGGTAGGCTTACTGCCGTCCACATGTATCGTTACGCATCACAGTCAGGTAGAGATAACTCGTACGTATGTTGGCGAACACATTCCTATCCTAAGTGAACCATTTAAAAGGGGGACATATGCAGCAATAGCTTTAGCTGTCACTTATTTGCATGAGAGAATGCTAGTTGATTTGGATGAAACGATCTGTATTCTCCCAGTGGACACTTATGCAGACTCCGCATTTTTCCAGTTACTTCATCGCTTTCCTGAGGTTATTTCAGAATCTAAAGCTGATCTAGCTCTACTTGGAACCAACCCGACGATGCCTTCTGATCAATTCGGTTATATTGTTCCAGTTCTCCCCAAAGTGAGCGAAGAATTCGCATATATCGATCACTTCATCGAAAAGCCGAATGAGCATGATGCCGCTCAATTAATGGAGCATCATGCTTTATGGAATTGTGGCATATTCGCATTTCCATTAAGGTACATGCTGACCTATTTAAAGGACAAAGGGGAACCAGCACTAGTTGATTCATGGCTGGCTAAGTATGAACAGCTTGCCAATACAAGCTTTGATCGCGAAGTCGTTGAGCATAGTCAAAACGCTGTGGTTATAAGGTATGAAGGTTTATGGCAGGATGTGGGCACATGGAAGGCGTTAACCCTTCATTGTGAGCAAAACGTTATTGGACCAGGTAGGATCTCAGCTGATACCGTAAATACACATCTTATCAACGAACTACCTTATCCCATTGAAGTCATTGGTGTATCGGATCTCGTTGTCGCAGCAAATTCAGACGGAATCTTAATTGCAAACAAGGAGAAAGCCCATTTAATTAAGGAAAGGCTAGCACAAGTCACCCAGATTCCGATGTACGTGGAGAAAAGGTGGGGCTCTTATCAAATTTTGAAATATTGGAAGGAAGATGAACACGGAGCAGAGGGTATGCTTAAACTTGTGAAGCTTGCCCATGAGAAGATGACCAGTTATCACCAGCATGAGAATCGGCAAGAAAGCCTAACCATTCTTTCCGGCATTGCAGAAATTCTTATTGAGGATAAACTGGTTAGACTGATGGCAGGTGATGTTCTGCTAATTCCTGCTGGTATTAAGCATGGTATCAAGGCAGTTACTAATCTTGAATTCATGGAAGTCTTGTTGGGCAAGGAACTGTCACAAGAAGATATCACTCGATTTTCAGATATATGGTAGTAAATACCAATGATGGATGGGAAAATTCGATTGAATGTCTATTGATATTAAAAATAAGCTTAGACCCTCAGCTCGTTGCTGTGGGTCTCTTTATGTTAATAAACTCAGGAAGGATCTGGGAATAATCAGGAGAACTTAATAAGAGTGGAAATCGCTTGATATCCAAAACGGATGCTACTTTATGTAAAAGGGAGAAATGTTCATTGAAAAAAATAGTGTTTGGAATGGTTTTGGGTGCTGGTATTACTTTTTCTACTGCTGTATATGCTTCAGATGCTATTCAAGCAATGAAGTACCAGGTGGAGTTTCTTTTTAATGGGGTTACTAAACAATTGGATAGTGAGTACACCGTTTTGAATTACAATGGACATGCTTATGTACCTATCCGTTTCGTAGCTGAAAGTATGAGAGCTCACGTAGAGTTCAATGAGGCGGATAAGCAAATATCCATAAAGTACGGCACACCAACTGAGCAGTTGCAATCACGCATAGAGATGACTGCCCTTCAATTATTGAAAACGACAGAGAAAGGGGAACTGGATGAAACTAAAAAGCAAATCGATGCGATACCTCCAACCGAACTTAACTCGGTCTTTATTCAGATTTTTAAAATGGCTCATATGTTTCAAGGTAATCCGCACGTTGCCTATTTAGTAGAACTATTGATTCAAAAGCAAGTTGATCTCAATATCGTTGATGAGTCCAATGGTTACACACCGCTGCATTATGCTGCAGAACGATCCATTGATCTAGTGGGAAGTCTTTTGGATGCTGGGGCCAAGGTGAATGTAAGTGCAAATGGAATGACACCGCTAATGCAGCTATCAAGTAAGAAACAGCTTGGCTTGGTTAACAAGATGCTTGCATTGGGGGCTGATCCAAATTTAGGCAGAGGGGCTCTGCTTGCGGCGCTTCATCCTTTTGCCAATTCGGGATTGATCGATGAGAGCGTCCAAATTGTAAAAAATCTTATAGCGCATAAAGCTGATGTGAACGCTACTAACTCAGATGGCGAAACACCGCTGTTAGCAGCTCTAAGTATGACTATGCCACAATCTCGGCAAATTGTTCAGTTGCTGCTCGAGCACGGTGCAGATCCCAATCAGATAGTAAAAAGTAATTGGTCAGGACTGTCACCTCTAATGAGGGCAGTTAATCCCTATGGCCTTGACTCTATTCAGGGTGTGTACACGATGGTTGAAATGTTGATTAATGCCGATGCAGATGTCAATGCAGCCGACGAGAAGGGCAATACAGTTCTCTCTTACGCCGTGGAATTTAATCAAAATACCATGGAAGGAAACTTCGATGTACTCCGATTGTTGTTGAGTAAAGGAGCGAACCCACAGGCGATAGACAAGAATGGTGTTACACCACTTGATAAAGCAAAGAACATTGTAGATGAAAAAATGAGGGATGAAATTGTTAAGCTTTTAGAATAAGTCATACAATCCTTTAATTATTTTTTCACTTTATATCTGGGGCATTTATTAATGGTTTTTGAATTGCGTCCACAATGGCTGCGAAGATACTCGTTGCTAAAATACCCATTAGACATAAGGATGTAGGACCCGCTGCATCATCACTAACTGTAACTTTAGCAAGCACCCTTAAGCTTACTATTCCTATTAAAATGAGGATGATAACTGCAAATGCACATTTCTTTATAATCTGCAAAGATTTAAAGGATAGTTCTGAGAAAGCATTGTTCTTCTCGATGTAGGTTAATAGTTTATACGCTTGATACAACGCAACAGAAAACGCAATACAGAAGCCGTATGTACATACTAGAAAGGGGATCACGAAGTAAGCCGTATCTGGATGTACTCTTGCATCTTTAACAGCTATCTGAGGCAACCAGATACATAAAGCAAGCACTGCAATTCCAGCCAGAAAAATAATTACCTTTAAGAAAGTAGTTGAACCTCGTTTAACATTCATATTATACACCTCACTTGTTTAATGACAACATGATCTTATCATAGGTCTTATCGTTTTACAATAAATATGTATTGTTTGTTATTACATAATTGTTGTTATTGAAGTATCATTTTAATTTGCGAAAAATAAAAAGCATTTCCTATTTCTAAATAATAGGCTATAGTTTGTAATAGAAGTTGATTGGAAGTCGGGGGAATTTAGGAGCAAATCACATGCGAAAGAATTGCAAATTGATCTTAGTTGAAGGTTTGTGCGGCACTGGCAAATCGACATTAGCTGAAAAATTAAATGACTACCTCGTTCAGCAAGGCATTCCCTCTCGATTCTATGATGAGGGAGCAATTGGACATCCGACGAGTCTGAATTGGCACGCATTCTTTCGCGAAGAGGAATATAAGGAACTTCTGATGAGGTATCCAGACATTGCTGATGAAATCCGTTCTTGGGCCATTAATAATGGTATCAATTATCTGATTCCTTATCGTGAATTCAAGGGAAATAGCGAGTTGGTTGAGCTTTATGCAGAGTTGAAGTCCCGTGAGCTATGTTGGACGGATTCGCCTGTTGCCACGCTAGAAGAGTTTACATTTTCGATTCAGCATCATTGGTCACATTTCGCTGAGCATGCCTCTAATTCAGATGAGGTATATGTGTTAGAAGCTGTTTTTTTTCAGCATCAGATTCATGATTTATTGGGTCATTATCAAGCAGTTGATCACCTGATCGAGGAGCATATTCAAGGAATCGCTGATCAGATAATTGCTTTGAATCCCATCGTGATGTATTTAACTCATCCGAATGTGAGGGAGCAGCAGGTTTGGATTTCTTCCATCCGTTCAAGACCAAACTTTGCCACAGAGCAAAATATTAGGTTTATGGAAAACCGTAAACGGATCGAATTGGGGCTACTTGAAATGCTGCCATTTCCAACCTATACATTTGAAAATGAAAACCTTGACTGGGAAGCGGTCTTTAATAAAATGGTGGAGGCCGTACAGACGAGCGAGTAGACAATTCCATTCCAAAAATCCTAAGAAGCACTGCCGCGGGCAGTGCTTCTATTTGTCTTACTAGAATAATGCAATACCTAATCATAGATAAATATGCAATGAAATTTAATTATTTGGATTTTATTCAAAATATGGATGTCTAGATTGTGTTCTCCTGGATATTCTGTGTATTAGTAAAGTTGTTTCCGCCTTACAAATTAACTTCAAATTGGTTGAATGGAACCGTCACGCAAACTGCGCCGATAAGTTGAATGTACAGGACCAGTTTATGAATATTTAAGAATTGCTTTAGAAGGAGTTTACTTCAATTGATTATCTTAAAGGTAAGAAGATATCAAGGGAGATTCTCACGAGATGAAAAATTTTACTATGAAACAGAAAAAATGGATGCTAAGCTTACATATCTTATTCGCAGCCATCATGTTAGGGACAAGTGTGACGTTTCTCATACTTAGCATTACCGTTGCGAGCACAAGTGATTCGGTGTTAATACTCTCGTGTTACAAAGCCATGCACGTATTAGCCGGAACTTCAGTACGAGTATCCGTGATCGGGACCATCGTGACAGGGGTGCTATTATCGCTGGGGACTCACTGGGGTTTGGTGAAATACTATTGGATCATCGTCAAAGAAGTGCTTACGGTTGTCGCGGTTATCGTAGGTCCCATTGGTATGTACATTTGGACATTGAAAGCAATATCCATGTTAACTGAAGTTGGAGGAGAGAGTGCGAACCAAGGTGCCTACGTTTCCAACATGCTATGGTTATTTATAGGCATAGGACTTCAGTTACTCTCATTACTCGCGATGTATCAACTATCCGTGTTTAAACCGTGGGGGAAGCGAAGAACTAGTTAGTCCGTATACTAATAGAAAAAGCAGAGGATTGGAAGGGGAGCCCCTGCTCGTATCCTCTGCTTTTTGGTGTCACCGATTAATCCGTAATATTTCTCGTATAGTATTCAATAATGTCCTTACGTCGAATGATACCTAGGAAAACGCGATCCTTATCTACAACGGGAACAAAGTTCTGGTCAGCAGCTAGTGCTAACATATCTTCCATATGTGCATCAATGGCGACGCACTCGTTATAAATTCGTTTTCGAATGTTGGTTACAGATACTTCATCCATGTTAACGAAGGACAGGCCGGGCGTGCACTTTAGTTTCCATAATAAATCTCCTTCGGATAAAGTGCCCACATATTTCCCTTCCTCATCGATAATTGGAATCGCTGTATAATGGCAGGCTTCCAGCCGTTCTATCGCTTCTTTCATCGAAGCCGATGTCGTCAGGTAAGATACTTTGTCTTTAGGTAGTAAAAACGATTTAATTTCCACTTTGTTTCGCTCCTTTTCATCCCGAATTACTTTCACTATTTAATTAAACCATAAATCCGACCGAAAGAGTGCACAATTGACTCGTGTAATAAATGGAAATAGGACAATATTTGATTTTTTGTAACATTAGAGTCCTTCGATTTGAGTCAAATTATGGGTAATAAAATGCAAAAATGGGAAGGGGCTACCCAGAAGTAGTTGTTTCTACTTCGATGGACAACCCCGCATCGTCGTTCATATTTTGTTGATGATCGCTAACTCAATTTACAAATGTATACTTAACTCTTTTCGAATTAATAAAGTAGGGTATCCAAATCAAACAAGTAATCAAGGATTTTACAATATTTCTACCCTGTTCATTCATAAACTCAGGTGTCGCTAGCCCGACGATTGAATTCGAAATAAAATAGTAAATGACATTAAATACGAAACTAACTAAATAGAAAATAATGGCCAACGTTCTTACTCGCCTCATTTTTTTCCATCCTAGATAGCCTAAGACAATAGGGAACACAACATATAAAGAATAGGTAACAGTTTCATAAATGATCATTAATCCGTATTTCCAATCATCTTTATACAATTCGGTGATAAGTCCATCAGTGTAAATAGGTAATAACGTATTAATTATGTAGATTAATGCGTCCCCTAAGGTTAGTAACAAACCTATGGAAACAACATATAACCAACCTCCAAATCCGCGTAAATGAGCATGCTCGATTTGTGGCGGCTCATTTCCAGAGGGTATCAGATTCTCTGTTTTCAAAGCTAATTCATTATCCGGATTGACCATTAAGACACCTAGTTTCTTCTCCAATTTTAGGAGGATTTACAAAACATGGATGTTTCAGAACTATTTAATGTATTCGGCATGTGTCATATTAATCCTCCATTCCAATTCGTAAATAGCATAAAGAATTTGTCGATAAAAATTGTAAATAAATTACCAAAAACCCCATTTCACACAGAACATTCCTATGCAGCTCACGTCTAATTGAATAGGAGTGAGCTGGAGGGATTAGATGAGAAAATGGCGGTTGGCGAAACACTGTAGAATGAATATAACCATGAGGAGTGAGAAATGAATCTAATGACCCCAAAATATGTAGCGATCCTTATATGTGTGTTGATCGTAGGTTTAGGGTGTGGTTATTCGATCGAAAGACTCACTATAAAGCCAGATACTGAGCTAACCATGGAACCAAATCCTTCTCTTAAAGTAGAGAGCACAGCTACGCCAAACGTTGCACAGATAAGTGCGAATTTAATGGATAGAGACACCTTATTGCGCATATTATCAAGAGTTCATGATAGTACGGAAGGTTACGAATATACGGAAGCGCAGTTAAAAGAGCTTCAGGCAAATCAAGAAAATAAAGATTATAGCAAGGTCCTGCAAAAGTTTATCCAGTCAAGATTAAAGCAAGAAATCACTTCTTTTCAAACGATCAGTAAATCGGTAAATCCCCGTTCTGTTCTCCTAACAACTAGTGATCAACGTGCCTACATGGTCTATATGAAAAAAGATTATTCTCATGATGGGATTTGGATTATAAGTGGTTTTATGGATTATATGCCACAAGAGAATCAAATGAATGAGATCTATACATCGGTTCCACTAGCAGGAGCATCTGGCGATGTAAAGGAGTGGGCACAATCATTATTGAAACAGCCGGAGTGGAAAAAAGAGTATCGTACTTTTGGTGATCGCACATATGCATTGATCAAGTCATCCTCGTCTTATTCTGATTCTGTAGAGTTGGAGGAGGTCATGCTATCGGCCGGAGAAGTGTATATTTCCTATCAGTCATATCAATATGCCGCGAATAGTAATAAGGATCTCATCAATGATTATTTGTTGTTGGAATTAAAAGGACCAGGTATTAGGGACGTTATCTTTCAGAATACCTACTCCAATTTCCCGCTTGTAGGGGGGAAGGAGCCTGTTCCTGGAGATGAGGGAACGCTCTCACATTTGAAGGAGAGTATTGTTTTGGATCAGAAATTCATGGAGCTAGCTGCTATGGGGAAACTTCGAGGAATCGAATATGGCATCGGTGCTACAGAAGCTGAAGTAATAGCAAAATGGGGGAAGCCTCATGAAATCGGCTCAAGGCAAGTAGAATACCAACAATGGTATAATTATCAATTATACTTCTGGCCGCCAGATCAGAAGATCGGTGCCATACGGATTCTGGGCGCTTCCGTGCCGTACACACTGCCTCAAATCAAGAAGGCGTTGGGAAACCCAACAAGTGAAACGAATGGGGTAGATGGTATTTGGAGCTTATTGTACCAAGCTGGTGACTATGAATTGTATGTCAACGCTACGACCAAAGATGGGCAAGTTGAATCCGTGATGTTGAAAAAGAAAGAGTAGCTGATCTGAAATGCATGGAGTTGGAAACCGTGGAGGGGGATTAGTTTTGAAGGCGGTTGTCTACAAGAAATATGGCAGTCCGAATGAACTGATTTATACAGAAGTGGAAAAGCCGCAGCCAAAAGATCATGAAGTATTGATTAACGTACATGCTGCGGCATCCATTAATTCATGGGATTGGGATTTGCTGCGAGGTACGCCGTTCCTAGTGCGAATAGGCGGCGTTCGTAAGCCCAAATTCGCCATACTCGGAGCAGATATTGCAGGGCGTGTTGAAGCGGTTGGCAAAGCAGTAAAGCAGTTTGTTCCTGGAGACGACGTATTCGGAGATATTTCAGGCTGTAGTTGGGGCGGATTTGCGGAGTATGTGTGTGCGTCAGAATTGGCTTTGTCAAAGAAACCAGCCCATATAACCTTTGAAGATGCCGCGGCTATCCCCCAAGCCGCAGTCCTCGCCTTTCAAGGTTTACGCGGCAAAGGAGTTATACAAAAAGGCGATAAGGTATTAATCAATGGCGCGGGTGGGGGTGTTGGAACATTCGCGATTCAACTAGCCAAATTATTTGGAGCAGAAGTGACAGCGGTCGACAGTGCATCTAAGTTGCCAAAACTCCAAGCGCTTGGAGCGGACTACGTCATGGATTATAGAAAAAAGGATTACACCACAAGTGGTGAAAAGTATGACTTTATTCTTGATGTCATGGGTAATCGGTCGATATTCGACTGTAAACGTGCCTTAAACGCAAATGGTCAGTATGTGATGGTGGGAGGCACGATGCCTCGGATTTTTCAAATGATGTTTCTTGGACCCCTGATCTCATGGATAGGAACGAAGAGAATGGGGCTCTTAATGCACAAACCAAATCCTGCGGATCAAAATGAATTGATGGCGCTTTGGGAGGCAGGGAAAATAGTACCTGTCATCTATCGCCAATTTCCGTTAGCTCATGTTGCAGAAGCCTTTAGTTACTTCGGTGAAGGGCAGCACATCGGGAAAGTTATGATTCGTGTACGATGAAAAAAGGCTGATCTCAGTAGATATCCTACTTGAGAACAGCCTTTTTCTATTGGAATGCTACGTACGGCGCATATAAGCAATAACCGTAATCGGTGCAAAGATAGCCACAATGACGATAGCTCCGAACAGTGAAATGGTGAGATCCCAGCCTACCGTACCTTGATTCGCAAGCTGACGAACGGCAGAGACGAGGTGTGAGATCGGATTGATTTTAACAAACCATTGAAGCCAGTTAGGCATCGTATCAACCGGTACGAAAGCGTTAGATAAGAACGTTAGCGGAAACAGGACCAGCATTGAGATCCCTTGAACACTGGATGCTGTGCGAGCAATGACGCCAAAGAAAGCAAAAATCCAGCTAATCGCCCATGAGCAGAAAATGACAAGCAAGGCAGCGATCGCAACATTGGCCAAGCCGCCTTCAGGTCGGTATCCCATGATGAATCCCATGGAGAACGTTAGTACCGTTGCAATGGTATACCGGATGGTATCGGCCAACAAGGCGCCAGCAAGCGGGGCTATACGTGCGATTGGCAATGATTTGAATCGGTCGAAGACGCCTTTATCCATGTCTTCTCGCAGCTGAACGCCGGTCACGATGGAGGTCGTTATCACAGTCTGTACAAGAATACCTGGAATAATAACGGGTAAATAACTTACGACATCACCTGAGATGGCTCCACCGAAAATATAAGTAAACATCAGTGTGAAAATGATCGGTTGAAGCGTGACATCGAACAATTGCTCTGGTGTACGTCGGATCTTCAGCAAACCCCGATAGGCCATCGTAAGCGAATTACGTATGGACTGGCGGAAGCTTGTGTGGTTTTTCAGATGCCGTTCCGAAACGGGTTTAATCGATGTACTCATACTCTTGCCTCCTGTTTATTACTTGTTGCAGTAGGTGTCTCTGCATTGTTCTCTTGTACGCCATGACCTGTAATGGTTAAAAACACTTCATCCAACGTCGGCTTCTGTACACTCATCTCAGCTAAGTGAATGCCTGATTCACGCAGGGAGATAAGTAGATCCGTTACTCGATCAGCGTTCGCCATCGGAGCGGATATCTTGCCAGCAACAACAGTTGAAGCTACTTTGAGAACTTGCTCAACTGTTCTGCGAGCTTGTTCAATATCGGATGGATTTTGAACACTAAGCTGCAAGGATGAGGTACCGACAGAAGCTTTAAGTTCATCTACAGTTCCTTCGGCGACGACGCGCCCACGATCGATGACGGCGATTCGGTCAGCGAGTTGGTCTGCCTCATCTAGGTATTGCGTTGTAAGCAATATCGTTGATCCGGTGTCGACTAGTCGGCGGATTGTATCCCACATCTGGGAACGTGTACGTGGATCTAACCCCGTCGTCGGTTCGTCTAAGAAGATGAGTGGAGGCTGCGCAATAAGACTCGCGGCGAGATCTAGACGACGTCTCATCCCACCAGAGAAATTCTTCAACGGACGCTTAGCAGCTTCGGTTAACCCGAATTCTTCGAGTAATTCCTCTGACTTTTGGCGTGCTTCTTTACGGCTTAGCCCGAGAAGACGTGAGAAAATGATTAAGTTCTCCGTTGCGCTTAACGATTCATCGACGGATGCGTATTGTCCGGTCACCCCGATCAATTGACGAACGATCTGTGACTCTTTCACAACATCGTAGCCGAAGATTTTGGCTGAACCTGCATCAGGTTTAAGAAGGGTTGCCAGCATATTGATTGTCGTCGTTTTACCAGCACCATTCGGGCCTAGAACCCCATAAATCGTTCCCGCCTTCACATTCAAATTCACACCATCTACCGCGCGATTTTCTCCAAAAGTTTTGACAAGTCCTTGCGCTTCAACGGCCCAATCGCCATATTGCGCTTTTCCTTTTCTTTGCAAAGAATCCAAAGTAATTCCTCCTAGATAACAATTGATGACGTGATTGTAACCTACATATTTAAACTGAATGTAAACAAATGTATGTAATTATTGATTTGTCTATTTACATGTAGCAATGAATTAGTGTACTATGACATTAATACAATTTTAGTTTGAGGTGACATCTTTACGATGCTAAAGGAGCGATTAGAATGAGAGTGTACAAAGCATTATTTTTAAAGGATTTTAGGTTAATAAGGTCCGTTTTTTTAATAGGACTTGTCATGAATGCACTCATAATAATACTGACGCTATATCTGGGGATGATAGCAGAGAATACCTTATTTATATTCTTGCCCCTCGTTGCGGCAGTTATTTTTCACGTTTTATATATGCCGATCACACTATTGATCAGTTTAAAAACAGAGGCCAATCAGCTTCATTTGTGGCTGCATAATCAACGACCTGCATCGATATTGATGCTTAGTAAGCTTGGTAATAGTTTAATTATGAATGTTATTTCATTATTGATGTTATATCTAATGTCTGGCCTGTTAATCATTCCTAAGTTCAGATTAATTGAAAAGTATTGGACAGATACATGGTATTCAGGACTACTTATCTTTCTTCATACGATTATGATTTCTATCCTTATTGGGATATGGGTAATCCTACTCTGGGCTTTATACTATTACCTCAAAAATAAAATCGGGCGCTATAGTTGGTTTTTCCTCATTGCTGCTGTTATTGTACCAAGTTGGATGAATACCCTATTTGAAAATACCGCACTCTATCGTGTTTTGACAAAATGGGGAGGCATCACATATCACTTTCCTTCATTTGCAATATCGCCGATACAAACGTATGCAGGTGAATATGTCTATAACTTCCTTATCATCATTGGCTTATTCGCACTGACAGCATGGATCATAGACAACAAAATTGAGGTGTAAGGAATGGAAGAATTTAATGCTTCAAAACCAATTTATCTCCAGCTAGCGGATCGAATTAAACGACAGATTGTAAGTAACGAATTGAAATTAGGTGAGAAGCTGCCTTCAGTTCGGGATATGGGGCTAATATATAGCGTAAACCCAAACACCATTCAGCGTACGTATAGCGAGTTGGAGCGTGAAGGTATTTTGGAAACGAGAAGAGGTCATGGCACTTTTGTTACGGAGAAAGAGGGGCATCTAACTCAACAAAGGGAAAATTTGAAAAATGAACAGATCCTAACCTTTGTCCAGGTTATGCAAGAAATGGGTTTCAGCTCAAATGAAATTATCTCAGGAGTTCAGGATCATTTGAAAAATAGGGATAAAGGAGATGAATAAGATGATTCAATTTACGAATGTTTCTAAAAAGTATGTGAAACAGACCGTGCTCACTAACCTTACCTTTTCGCTTCCTATCGGAAAAATAATTGGTATCGTTGGAGAGAATGGCAGTGGAAAGTCTACGATTTTAAAGCTAATTTCCGGGTTAGCGCATCCCACGAACGGGAATGTCACCGTACTAGGGCAGAAAGTCGACCGACGAATTAGCCATGTTGTATCCTATTTATCCGAGCTGGGTGCGTATTATTCGTTCTTCACAGTAGGTGAAGCAATGAAATTTCACGCTTCGCAGTTTGCCGATTTTAACATGGGAAAAGCGATAGAAATCATGAATTTCATGCGGCTAGAACCGCAGATGATAATAAAAAACCTATCCAAAGGAAATCGAGGACGCTTAAAAATCATGTTAACTTTGGCCAGAGAAGTTCCGTATATTCTGATGGATGAGCCCTTGTCAGGCCTTGACCCTATGGTGCGAGACGCAATTGTGAAAGGAATGATTTCCTATTTGGATTTGGAAAAGCAGTCACTCATTATGACGAGCCATGAGATTACGGAAATTGAATCCTTACTCGATAGCTTCATTGCGATCAAGGATGGTTCCATACTTCGAATGGCTTTTGTAGAGGAGCTATATGAATCGGAAGGTGTTGGTATTACGGATTGGATGAAAAAGGCGTATGTCTAAATGCAATTGGGTCGGCCAGTACTCAAATCTTGATACACGAAGGGTGGAAATGAAATGAATGTAAATCGTGGAACAGCCATCATGGTTGGTATACTTTTTATCGTTGCGGCGCTAACGTCCATTATTGGTCTTATTTTATATAATCCGCTTCTAAATGATGCAAATTATCTGATCCAGGGCGCAGAACATGCTAATCAAATTAAACTAGGCGCTATTTTTGAGCTAATACTTGTCGTATCCGCGATTGGCACGTCGATTCTACTATTTCCATTACTACGCAAACATAATGAAAGCATCGCCCTAGGATATGTCTGCTTCCGTTTCCTGGAAGCCATCGTGATTACGATTGGTATCATCAGCATGCTATCCTTATTGACATTAAGTCAGGAATTCGTAAATACAGTTTCGCCAAATGAATCTTCGTTTCAACCTTCCGGCACGTTGTTGATTGCTATTCATGACTGGACGTTTTTGCTTGGACCGAATTTCCTGCTTGGCATTAATACTATGATGTGCAGTTATTTACTTTATAAGTCCAAACTCGTTCCGCGATTTATTTCCTATATGGGTCTTACAGGTGCAACGCTTATTTTCATTGCTGCTTTGCTAGAAATCTTCAGTATCATCACACAGCTTTCGACGTGGGGAGCTGTCTTGGCGATTCCTGTGGCTGCGTATGAAATGACATTAGCTGTATGGCTGTTAGTTAAAGGATTTAATGCGCCAGACAGGAGAATTTATCTATAGTTATCCTTTCCTTCGAATTGGTAAATCCTAATGTGCTATGATGAATTCATGCAACACGCATGGTACAGGAGGATCCCAACATGTCATTAATCAATGTTACAAACTTAACGTTTGCCTACGAGGGCAGCTACGATAACATATTTGAAGATGTTAATTTTCAAATTGATACCGATTGGAAACTAGGTTTCACAGGTAGAAATGGAAGAGGGAAGACAACTTTTCTTAACTTGTTGCTTGGTAAATACGAATATAGTGGACATATTTCTGCGAATGTCAGCTTTGAATATTTTCCATTTCAAGTTAACAACAAACAAGATCAAACGCTGGATATCATCAATACGATTGTGCCAGATTATCAACATTGGGAATTAATGCGCGAGCTCACCTTACTTAAGGTTACTGAGGACGTTCTTTATCGACCCTTCGAGTCATTGTCAAATGGTGAGCAAACGAAAGTATTGTTAGCAGCGTTATTTCTGAAGGAAAATAGCTTCTTGTTAATTGATGAACCTACCAATCATCTCGATATGAATGCAAGAAAGCTGGTCAGTGAGTATTTGAATACGAAAAATGGTTATATCTTAGTGTCTCACGACAGATCATTTCTGGATCATTGCGTAGACCACATCCTATCCATTAATAAGACCAATATTGAAATTCAAAAGGGTAATTTCTCCAATTGGTGGGAAAATAAGCAAAGGCAAGATCACTATGAGCTCGCTGAGAATGAGAAGCTGAGGAAGGATATCAAACGTTTATCCGATGCGGCTAAACGAACGAGCAATTGGTCTCATGAAGTCGAGAAAATGAAGAATGGTACGAGAAATTCGGGTTCCAAGGTAGATAAGGGGTATATTGGTCACAAAGCTGCGAAGATGATGAAACGTTCTAAATCGATTGAGCAAAGACAAGAAACTGCCATCGACGAAAGGTCTAAGCTGCTCAAAAATATTGAAAGTGCTGAAGACCTCAAGATAACGCAACTTGCCTATCACAAAAACCAACTTGCTGCGCTTGAACATGTCTCGATACATTATGGCGAGAAAGTAGTATGCCAAAATGTCAGTTTTACGATCGAACAGGGTGAGCGGATTGCGCTATCAGGTAAAAATGGTTCTGGCAAATCGAGCATAATCAAGCTGCTTTGCGGTGAGCAAATCGACTATACAGGAACTTTTCGGAAGGGAAGCCAACTTCAAATATCCTATGTTTCCCAGGACACTTCACATTTACATGGTAATTTAAAGGACTACGCGAAGAACAATGGGATTGATGAGAGTCTCTTTAAGGCGATATTAAGGAAGCTGGATTTTGCAAGAGTGCAATTTGAAAAAGACATTTCTTCCTTTAGCGGCGGCCAGAAGAAAAAGGTACTGATTGCCAAAAGTCTGAGCGAAAAGGTACATCTGCATATTTGGGATGAGCCGCTAAATTTTATTGATGTAATTTCGCGTATGCAGATCGAAGAGCTATTGCTTGAACATGCACCAACGCTTCTATTTGTAGAGCATGACAGGGAGTTCTGCGATAATGTAGCGACAAAGATTATTGAGCTATAAGGAGATGAAGGCTGAGCTGCTTCAATGTAGCTTAGCTTTTTTGCTATTACCGGGTTGGTCGACATTTCCGAACTAAAGCGAGGGTTCCTTGTATTAGAAGACCAATAGTCCGATAATGCCAAACTATTTAACCATTTTGCTGGTTTGTAAGTCTCGCTCATATTTAATGCTGTGAATAATTTATGACGTTAATTATAGAGGGATACCGCATTTCTTTACTTCGAGTTAGAAAACCGTAGAATAGAAGATAGGCTTGGAAATTTCATTTGGAGTTGAGCAATCATGTATCTGAGAAGACTGGAAATTCAAAAGCAAGGGAATATCGATGCTGAGAAATATCCGTTTACCATCCCATCCATCCAATCATTGGCTTCTATTACTTTCGAGAAGAACGTCACTTTCCTGGTCGGAGAGAATGGTTCAGGCAAATCAACGATCCTTGAAGCCATCGCCTACCAATGTGGGTTTAACACAGCAAGTGGCGGGAGAAACAATGTGTATGACGTCGAAGCAGCGCACTCCATTCTGGGTGAACACTTACGTCTGTCTTGGATGCCGAAGATTACGAATGGTTTCTTTCTCCGAGCAGAGACTTTTTATAACTTTGCTAGCTATTTAGATACGATGCCTGAAAGCTTACCCTATTACGGTGGCCGATCCTTACACGAGCAATCGCACGGTGAAGCTTTTCTTTCTCTTTTTAAGCATCGATTTGGGAAAAAAGCCATTTATCTTCTAGATGAACCAGAAGCAGCTTTATCGCCAGCAAGACAATTAGCTTTAATGCGTGTTATCAAAGATTTGGAGAAGGAAGCACAGTTCATTATCGCTACGCATTCTCCCATACTGCTTGGATATCCCGATGCGCAGATTCTTACTTTTGATGATCAACCCATCAGTGACATTCAATACGAGGAAACGCTCCATTATATGATTACCAAACGGTTTCTAGACAATAGAAAAATGATTTTAGATGAGCTGTTCAAAGATTGATATTGATCAGCTCATTGTCATTTAATTACTTTTGGATTGTCAGTGGTTCAAAATTCGGATAGACATACGGCGAACTTGGGGCTTCGATGTTTTAGCGGCCGCTCGCGAACGGATAATAGCGCCCCTGAAGGGCGCTATTACTTAGAACAATCGCCTTGCCGTAACAAAACGCTTCTTCCATTTGTCATCGAACGCTGTGAAGTGAACGCCAAGCTCTTTGGAATACGTTTGAAGAATCTGACCATTTCCTGCGTAAATCCCTACATGACCGATATCGAGTCCGCGTGCGGTGAAAAAGAGGAGATCCCCTTTGCGAATGTTGTCAATCCCGACTTCTTTCCCTTGTAGCGCTTGATCGTAGGAAACGCGCGGCAAATCCTTCGACAATACATGGTTAAAAAGGTATTGAACGAACGACGAGCAATCGAACGTATTCGTTTGCCCTGAAGCAGCCCCGAACTCGTAAGGTGTTCCAATAAACTTGGATCCGAAAGTAATTAAAGCATCCGCTTGTTTCATCGCTATCGACGTGTTCGTGTAATCCGAATACAACGGAGCAGAGGAGATGAAACCAATGGTGCCGTCTTGTGCTTGTACCTCTAACCAATCCGAGTTGATTTCACGAATGACGTGGATTTTTTCGGTTTTTGCAAGCATTCGAAGAATGTGGGTACCGTCATCTTTAACTGGTGTGTCGCGCAAATTGACACCATATTGGATCGTGGTTTCATTGTCGTGAATGGATGAGATTGTAATCGAGCGGGAGTAGTCATGCCATTTCACGAGATTACCTAGCGTCTCGCTAATAAAACGCAATGGCATCATCGTGAAGCCATCTATAATTTTGCCAGCTATGGGCAGCTCCAGACGTTCTTTATTTTTATAGGCAAAAGGTTCTCCGATTTGGTAAGTTACTGTGGTGCCATCTTTCACAGCAGTCACTGTTCGCGTGTTCTCATCCCATGAAATTGTAGCACCTTCCGCTTCAAAAAGAGCTCTCATCGGCACGAGGCTATAGCCATCTTCAATCACAGGAGGTGTCTGAAAGGATAGTGGAAGCCCGTCCAAAAACACAGTAGGCGACGCATTATCCGCAGCCTTTACTGATGTTGCATGGAGCAGCATGATGCTCAATAACGCAATATGGGCACCTCGAAAGAGTTGTTTTCTAATTCTCATACTTGTCGTCCTCATACTTTCTGTTAATGCCTATATATTTCGTTAAGCAGAATTTCCTTGAGTCCGTATGGAGGAGAGGGAAAGATTGGGAGGAGTTCATTGCTTCGCATTTTCTAAAATAAAGAAGACTGCCCTAGAGTAGACGAATCTACTTGTCGGACAGCCTCTTTGACGGTGCGATAATTGATGGAGCTCTTGCCTTGAACCTTACTTCGCTAGGTAACTACCTCATCACATCATTGCAGTAAAGATACTACAGGAAGTGGTATGCGGCACATCTCCTCGCCTCCATATGGATTCAATAACAAATTCCCTTGTGTAAATTGTCTGCGACACAACACCTCACCACTGCGTCACCGTCATAAAATATTATGTCCGCTCTCCTCAGACACTATACACAGATTTGGGTAAAAGTTGCTCGTCATGAATACATATAGAAGCAACAAGGAAAAGGGGTGATGCACATGCGCCCAGGCTACGGAATGTTCCAGCAGCAAACTACGAAGATGCAGATCACACCCCAACTACGCAAAGCGATTACGATCCTCAAACTCTCGACACCGGAATTGTTAGAAGTTATTCAACAAGAGGTGACTGAAAATCCGGTATTGGAAATAGCCGGGAATAATGGGGACGCTCACAACCTCACACCAACCTTTTTCCATAGAGCTAGAAGAACTGATCACGACAATGACCCATTACTTAACATTGCATCGAATGAGATATCCCTTGAGAGGCACTTAAAGGAGCAATTAGGCTTTATTAAAAAAATACCACCACCCATTCGACGTACCGTCTCATTTATGATTGGAAATCTAGACCATAATGGCTACTTGAGATCTACCTTGCCTGAAATTTCGGAGGTGTGCAAGCTCGAGCTTGCTCAAGTAGAGCGTGCGTTAAGGATTTTGCAGAGTTTTGAACCCCGCGGCATTGGGGCAAGAGATTTGAGGGAATGTTTGCTTCTTCAAGTCCAGTCGCTCGCGGATTGCTTTCCATTAGTCTCTATATTAATTAGGAAACATTTGAATGATATTGCTAGTTACCACCTTCATAAATTATCGACGTTGCTTCAAGTGTCCACACAAGAAATTCAGGCTGCGATCGATGTCATCAAAGGATTGAACCCTAGACCTGGCGCAGCCTTTTATATAGAAACGGTTCATTATATTATTCCGGAAGTCATTATTGAGAAAGCAGGTGATCAGCTCGTCGTACTGCTGCATCAAGCAGCTTCGTCAGGACTTTCAGTTAGTGGATATTACGAACGAATGGCCATCGAGAATAGTGACAATAACGAGTTAAACAGGTTTCTAACTGGTAAATTACATGCCGCGAAGTTCTTCCTGAAGTGTTTGGAACAAAGACGAAGAACGATATTTCGAGTAACGCAAGCCATTGTAGAGGAGCAAAGTGAGTTCTTCTGGCATGGTAACGCGCATCTCAAACCTATGACTCTAAAGCAGATTGCTGAGAAATTAGGCGTACATGAATCAACGGTAAGCCGCGCTACAGCGGGTAAATACGCTCAAACCCCTTGGGGTATATATGAACTAAAGTATTTCTTTCCCTCCGGTCTACAAATGGACATAGGCGATTCTGCTTCTTCGGAACATGTAAAATCGAGAATCAAGACATGGATTAGTGAAGAGAATCCCAGAAAACCCTACTCTGATCAAAAGCTGGCAGATTTATTGAAGGAGGAGGGCATCTCCATATCCCGCCGTACCATAACCAAGTACCGGGAAGAACTCGGTATTTCTTCTTCTGTGAGAAGGAAACGCATATAGTTGGAGAGGAAGGGAGTATTTGTTGTCACTTCATGTTAACGATTTGGCCCATAAATTCATGTCCTCAAACTTATCATAAATGTCGCAATTTTTCGTAAGTCTGCCGTAATATCCGTACCCCATTTGATAGAAAACGGCATTCATACCGAATGAAAGGGCCCTCGATAACGAATAAGCGCATGTGATTTGCCGAGCAACTAACTCAGTTTCTAAAGCATGTATAAGCAGACGCATGAGACCTTGATTACGATAAGCCGGGAGCGTAGCGCAATCTGTCATTTCGGCATTCGCGTAGACCGAGTTGATCTCTGCGGAAGCGGCGCTTACAAGTTGATCCAGTGATTTAACGAGATAATAAATTGTTCCTTCCCGCATGGTTTTCTCCACATACATGGCATCATTCATCGGCGTGGGGTAGGTTTGGAAAATGTGGCTGTATAACTGGGAGAGCTGTTCCGCATCCTCCAATCCAGCGAGACGCATCGTCATGTTGCTCGGAACCAAGGGTCGATCGGGCTTAAGCGGTAGAGAAAGAACCTGCTGCAGAATTTGATCTTCTTCCAGCCAATAGTCACTAGTCCGGCGTGCGAGATCATCATACATGGCCATACAGTAAGCATCGTCTCCATTGAAATATCCTTTATAAATCCCTTCCAGCATACATCCCTTCGATAAAAAAGACTGCCAATCCACTTCTCGTGATTTGATAAACACCTTGGTCAAAGCATGTGATTTAGCCATTTCAACCACTCGCCTGTAAATGACATCTACATTTCCCGAATAGTCATCCACCCGTAGCCTTTTATTCGTAAAATCAAGGCAAAACATAATCGTATAATCGGTACCGTTCTCAACTTGATTCGTATAGGTTGGCAGATCACTCGGCATCCAGCATCCCCCTTAACCCTTAAATTTACTGCAAAATAATGACCAACTGCCAACATTTTTGCAGCTTAACCCACATATTCAGCCTATGAATTGGTCAAATACCCACTGTGGAAAGTTGGCATCCTTTTTGCATGATTACCTTTTAGGCGCAAGAATGTTCTATACCATATGATGGAGGTTGAATGCATATGAATTGCATGTGGTGTGAAACAGAAGATATCCGTGAAAGTGTGAAAGATTGCTACTGGATTATGCCTGATGGGAGACTAGCGGTGCAAATACTTGACATTCCTGCGCTTGAATGTGCGAATTGTCGTACCTATGTCCTAGAGAGCACCGCACAGCAAATTGAAGAGACCTTATATTGGCATGATGTTTCTGCACTGGGAACGGCATTTCGCTATGAAGATCTGTTAAAGGCTCCGCGGGTAAAGAATATGTTTCTCAAATAGAACCTTAGCTGCAACATCTGTGGGGGTGCCTTATGAAGCGGGAGCATGTCATCAAGCCAGTTTTGGATCACCATTATCCCACGATTCAGTATGGGAAAGGTGTCTATCTCTACGATGAGCAAGGCAAAGCTTATATCGACGGTTGCTCGGGAGCCGTGACAGCTGGCCTAGGGCACGGGGTGCAAGAAATCATCGATGCGATGATGGAGCAAGCGAACAAAGTGTCCTTCGTCTATCGTTCACAGTTTACAAGTGAGCCCGCTGAGCAACTGGCAAAGAAGTTAAGTGATCTAGCACCTGGCAACGATTATTGGACCTTCTTTGTGAACAGCGGGTCGGAAGCCACGGAAACGGCAATGAAGATTGCCATCCAGCACTGGCAGGAGAGAGGGAGACCTGGTAAAAATAAAGTGATTTCTAGGCGAATGAGCTATCACGGCATTACGCTAGGTGCACTTTCAATGTCAGGTCACGTTCTGAGAAGAAGGAGATTCATCCCCTTATTAGAAGATTTCCCGGTAGTGATGCCGCCCTATTGCTACCGCTGTCCAATAGGCAAAACGGTAGGTAATTGCCAGTTAGCCTGTGCCGATGATTTGACAACAGCGATCAAGCGGATCGGTGCCGAACATATCGCCGCGTTCATCGCGGAGCCAATCATTGGAGCTGCAGGTGGAGCCATTGTTCCGCCAACAGGCTACTACAAGAAGATCAAAGCAATTTGCGAACAGCATGACATCTTATTCATCGCGGACGAGGTCATGACAGGCATTGCCCGAACGGGGGCGATGTTCGGTATGCAGCATGATGAGGTTGAGCCGGATCTCATGGCATTGGGCAAAGGAATGAGCGCCGGCTATACGCCGATGGCAGCAACACTTGTCAAAGATCATGTGATGGAGCCTATTCTGAATGGCACCAAAAGTATCATGTCTGGTCATACGTACAGCGCCAATCCGCAATCGGCGGCTGTATCGTTAGCGGTACTTACGTATATCGAAAAGCATCAATTAGTGAGCGCAGCAGCAAGTAAAGGCAGTTATTTATTGAACGCGCTGCGCCAATTGGTTGATGGCATTGAGATGATCGGTGATGTGAGAGGCAAAGGGCTGCTACTGGCCATCGAATTTGTTGCGGATCGGGCTGACAAGCGACCATTTCCACCTGGATTAGGTGTTACGTCTCGGATCATCGAGAATGCTTTTCAGAAAGGGTTGCTTGTTTACCCAGCTGCAGGTGCGATCGACGGGGAGGGGGATGCGATTATCATCGCACCGCCTCTGATTATATCCGAAGAGGAAATGGACCAACTTGTGCGGATTTTAGCTGAATCCATTCGGGAAGTCATGGCGGAGATTACCCCATCCACATCGGAGGAGATATGATGGTGCCAAGCGAGAATTCACGTGTGAGCGAAGGTGAAGGCAAAGTAAGAAGCTTGGAAGAAGCGCTTCAAACGATTTCGAATGGGTGTACATTGATGTTCGGTGGATTTGGAGGCATCGGAACGCCGCCAACATTAGTCGAAGGCATCCTCCAAAAAGGCGTTGAGGACTTAACCATTATTGGGAATGATACGGGATTTCCCCACATCGGCATCGGACGTTTAGTCACGGCAGGACGTGTGAAGAAAGTTATCGCGTCCCATATCGGCTCGAATCCTAACGCTGGTCAAATGATGGAGCAGGCCACCATGGAAGTCGTCTTTTACCCGCAAGGAACACTATGTGAAAAAATTAGGGCTGGCGGTGTGGGGCTAGGCGGGATCTTGGTGGATGTTGGTGTCGGAACGATTATGGAGCAAGGAAAGGACACGGTGTCCATCGGCGAGAAAACATATCTGGTAGAGCCAGCACTGACAGCGGATGTGGCCATCGTGCATGCGAAAAAAGCCGATCCATATGGGAATCTCATCTACGATAAAAGCGGTAGAAATCTGAATCCGCTCGTTGCTATGGCGGGTCAAATCACAATCGCCGAAGTCGATGAGATTGTACCCCTCGGCGAGCTGGACCCTGAAAGTATAGTCACGCCAGGTATTTTCGTGGATATGGTGATCTTGAGCAGAGGGGTGACTTGGGAATGGGTATGGGAAAAGAAACCCGCGACCGAATAGCAAAGCGGGCTGCTCAAGAATTGAAGAATGGCATGGCTGTTAATTTAGGCATCGGTATTCCGACGAAGGTGGCGGATTATGTGCCTGAGGGTATTCGGGTTGTTTTTCATGCAGAGAATGGCATCTTAAGCGCTGGTGGAGCGCCAATTCCAGGCGAGGAAGATGCTTTCCTATGTAATGCTGGCGGATATCCCATCACGATTCATCGGGGGGCTTCCTACTGCGATAGTGCGATTGCTTTTGCCATGATACGTAGAGGCTGTATAGATATTACGATACTTGGGGCACTAGAGGTAAGTGAACGAGGGGATCTCGCGAATTGGATCGTACCTGGGAAACGAGTGGCGGGAATCGGAGGGGCGATGGAACTGGCGCAAAAAGCGAAAAAAGTCATCGTTCTGATGAACCATGTCAACCGAAATGGGGAGTCTAAGGTAAAAAAACAATGCGACTTGCCCTTAACTGCAGTAGCTTGTGTGAAGTTGATCATTACGGAAATGGCTGTCATGGAGGTTTCGGAACAAGGTTTGATTTTAAAAGAGGTCATGCTGCCCTATACGGTAGAAGAGGTTGTTCGACATACGGAAGCTGCCTTGCTTATTCCTGAAACCATTGTGTACATTCCGTAAGCTGTCAGAGAAAGGCTTGAAGGAGGGAATTCCTTTGCCTACTAATCTTGATGAGTTGCAAAAACACATTCATGAATGGATACATCTTCATCGTGAGGAAAGTACAGAATTTCTTCAGAAGTTGGTAAGAATGCCCAGTACACAAGGAAATGAGCAGAGGGCTCAATTCCTCATCGCCGACAAATTGCTGGAACTATCGCTCGACGTTGATCTATGGGAACCAGATGGTGTGGCACTGGCGACACATCCGTATTTTTGTTCCCCAAGAAACCAGTTTATCGGGAGTCCGAATGTGGTTGGTGTTTTGAAAGGTGTCGGAGGAGGACGATCTCTCTTATTGAATGGTCATATGGATGTCGTCCCAGAAGGAAATCGAACACAATGGCAAGATGATCCATTTAGCGGCAATGTGGTCGACGGTAAGTTGTACGGTCGCGGGGCAACGGATATGAAAGGCGGGAACGTCTCTCTGCTTATGGCAATCGAGGCTGTTCAGCGTCTCGGAATAAAGTTGAAAGGCGATGTTATTTTCGAAAGTGTCATTGAAGAAGAAAGTGGAGGAGCTGGAACCTTAGCGGCCATTGTAAAAGGGTATAAAGCCGATGCAGCGCTCATTCCTGAGCCTACGAATATGCGCATTTTCCCAAAGCAGCAAGGCTCCATGTGGTTCCGTATTGAAGTGAAAGGACGCTCGGCTCATGGTGGAACACGGTATGAGGGTGTTAGCGCGATTGAGAAAAGCATCGCTGTCATTCAGCATATTCGGGAACTTGAAGTGGAACGAAATGCAAGGATCTCAGATCCGTTGTATGCCAATAACCCGATTCCGATCCCCATTAACATCGGCGTTATTCAGGGAGGCAATTGGCCATCGTCCGTTTCCGATACGGTCAAGTTGGAGGGGCGCATGGGTGTCGCACCAGCGGAGACGCTTGAGAGTGCCAAGGAGGAAATGCGTCAGTGGATGGCGAGGCTGAGCGAGAAAGATCCATGGTTCGCAGCTCATCCACCAACGGTGGAATGGTTCGGCGCGCAATGGGTGCCAGGCAGCGTCGATCCCAATCATGCTTTCATGCAGGTGCTTATGCAGCAATTCCGTGCGGTTAAACAGGAAGAACCTGTGATCGAAGCCTCACCATGGGGGACAGACGGTGGATTGCTTACCCAGGTTGGTGATACTCCTTGTATCGTTTTCGGGCCAGGGATCACGCAAGTTGCCCATTATCCGAACGAGCACATTGTGCTGGAACGTGTGTTCGAGGCTGCGGAGATTATCGCATTGACCATCATTCAGTGGTGTGGATTGGATGATTCGGAGGCATAGGGATGTTGCGTTCGATGGCGGTACCAAAAAAGCACCTCTGAAAGGTGCTTTTTTGTATATATGGATGCGTTCACCCGCTCCTAGCAGGTGTGGCTCGTGCACTCTGATACAATAAAAGGAAAACATACAGCTAATTTCAGCCCGATTCCGCCAAATCCGAGTTTAGCTGGAAAACCTCCAGTTATTTCAGCCAAGTTGAGGCATTTTGCGGAAATATCATTGAATTACCTGCAGGAAATCCAGTTATTTCCTTCTGGAGTATAATTTTCGCCAAATTAACTACAGGAAATCCAGTTATTCATTTGGTTGTACTGTAGAGCTACAGAAAATACAGTTATTCTATTGTCTGTTCTGTAGAGCTACTGTCTGTTCTGTAGAGCTACTGTCTGTTCTGTACAGCTACAGAATTCCAACTATTCACTAGGCGGCTCTGTTACACTCACTTTCTTCTCTTTCTGCTGAGCCTTCATCAATTTGTCCTTCATCTCATCCCGCATCGACCGTTTATCTTTCAGTGACAGGTGATCTGGTGTTTCCTGATACGTCTTCCTTCTACCAATTCGGCGCAAATTTTCTGGCACTAATGTGAATTTTTCATCTTTCATGAGGGCAATAATGCCGGTGCTTTCCGGCTGTTTTTGGATGCCATATATTTCATTGAAATATTCGTCTGCACGGCCTGGTATATAGTTTTTCGGCTCGGGGTAACCCACGATAACGCCTTCGTAATTGCGCAGAATCACCTTATCCTGACTTTGTGAGATGAGATAGTTGGGTTGGAGCGCTATTTTTCCACCGCCGCCAGGCGCATCGACAACGAAGGTAGGTACGGCATACCCCGAGGTATGACCGCGAAGGGATTCGATTATTTCAAGTCCCTTGGATACAGGAGCACGGAAATGACCGATACCCTCGGATAAATCACACTGATAAATGTAGTAGGGACGCACACGTATTTTTACCAGATCATGCATGAGCTTCTTCATGATATAGGTGCTATCGTTGATACCCGCGAGAATCACGGACTGATTGCCAAGCGGAACGCCAGCGTTTGCAAGCATTTCGCAGGCCTTTTTCGCTTCTTCCGTTATTTCCAAAGGATGATTAAAGTGTGTATTCAACCATACAGGGTGATATTTGCGGATAATATTGCATAGATGCTCGGTAATTCGCTGCGGGAAAACAACAGGAGCCCTAGTACCGATCCGGATGATTTCCACGTGGGGGATCGCCCGTAAATTTTTCAAAATATACTCCAGAATATTGTCGTTAATTAATAAACCATCCCCACCAGATAGCAGCACGTCTCGTACTTCCGGCGTATTTCGAATATAAGCAATCGCATCATCTAACTGCTTTTTCGGAACGCCCATACCTACCTGACCAGAGAAACGGCGGCGCGTGCAGTATCTGCAGTACATGGAGCACTGATTCGTTACCAAGAATAGCACTCTGTCAGGGTAGCGATGTGTTAATCCGGGAGTAGGGGAGTCTTCATCTTCGAAAAGAGGATCTTCAAGATCGTACTTGGTTTTCAATAACTCAGCAGAAATGGGAACAGATTGCATACGAATCGGGCATCGCGGGTCATCGGGATTCATCAAAGAGGCATAGTAAGGCGTAATATTTAAAGGAATGGTTTGCGTTGATATGCGAACGCCTTCTTCTTCCTCGGGAGTTAAATTCACGACCTTCTTCAGATCATCTAACGTTCGAATGGTATGTGTAAGCTGCCACAGCCAATCATTCCATTGCTCCTCTGTCACATGCTTCCATAACTCAACTTGTTTCCAGTCACGTCGTTCCATCATTGCACCTCCAGCATGGATGTCTTCTCACCAATAGTAAGATGCAAGAAGGATGCCAACTTTTCACTTTTCAATTAAAAAAAGAAAAAAGACCCCTCTCGGAGTCGTGCAAATCCTTAGAACTTATGGCTTTCTGACAATACCGTAACGGTTCAGCTTATACTGTAAAGCTTGACGCTTGATCCCAAGCGCTTGTGCGGTGAGCGTGATGTTATAGTGATGAAAAGCTAGCGCATCCGTGATCGTGTCTTTTTCCAGCTGCTTCACTTTGTCGGTTAATCTACCGGTCGAGAAATCTTCAATATGGTCACTCCTAGGACTGGATTGAAGCGATGTTGTGAGTGTATGTCCCAAGAGATACGCGGGTAGATGATGATCTTCAATCCTTTCACATTCCAGCTCCATCATATTATAGGTGGATTCGATCGCATGACTTAATTCACGTATATTGCCGGGCCAATGGTAGTTCACTAAGGTCGCCAAAGCGGATGGGGATACGCCATTTATTTTCATGCCGAATAGGTGATTGAATTTGTCAATAAAATGAGCAGTGAGAAGGGGAATATCGTCTTTTCTTTGTGAGAGAGGAGGCAGGTGCAAATTCACGACATTGAGCCGGTAATAAAGATCGCTTCTAAGGAAACCTTTGGCTAATGCTTCTTTCGGATCGATATTCATGGCGGTAATAATGCGAACGTCGACTTGTTGCTCATGCGTGCCACCGACGCGACGAACGATGCCGTCTTGTAGAACCCGTAATAACTTGGCCTGCAGAAATAAATCTAAACTATTTAATTCATCTAGAAAAAGCGTTCCACCGTTAGCTTGCTCGAATAATCCAGCTCGATCAATAGCGCCAGTAAACGCGCCTCTCGCGGTTCCGAACATGATCCCTTCCATCAGCTCGTTGGGAACAGCTGCACAATTCTGAGCAATAAACAGTCGGTTTCGACGGGCTCCTGCATTGTGAATGCTTTGGGCGAACAATTCCTTTCCCGTACCTGTGGGTCCTGATATCAGAACGGGTGAACTCGTGCGCGATGCCTTTTTGGCGAAGGCGATGGTTTGCATGAAGGTTTCACTTTTTCCAATTAAATCACTGAAATGGTACCGAGCAGCGCTCGCATTTTTTTTATCCTTGGATGGGGATTCATAGATTTGATGTCTGAGATCCAAAATCTGATCATGCAGATGAACGATACTCGTGATATCTTTGGCTACCTCTAACGCACCGATAATTTCACCATTTTCCACCAGTGGGTACGTACTATTAATGGTTGTGATCCTTTTCCCCGTAACATTCACGTACGTTTGAATTTTCTCGCGGATTTCAATCCTGGTTTGCAGTACTTTCATGAAAGTACTTGTTTCGTTCGTAAGCGAAGGGAAGAGTTCGAAGAAGTTTTTTCCTACAACCTGTTCCCTTTCCAAACCATCCGTCTCCGCCATCTTCTCATTATAAAAAATCGTGATTCCCTTGTTATCAATCAGGTGAACACCGACATCAATGATCGTCAGCATCTGCTCAAAATATTTCGATCCATAATCGTTCTGCTCGGACATTGGGTTCACCCGCCTCACGAAGAATGGTTCAGTGGTTCAATTAATAACCTATGATTGAAGGCATTGAAACATGACAGGGACATGATTTGCGGCTCATCTGCATAGAAATCGAGTGAAACGCGATAACAACGCTTGGATGATTCTACGACGACTATCATAAAAAGGTGGGTTTCCTGTGAACACACAAGTCTATCGGCCCCAGAATCCAGTACGATTTGTTACGGCGGCAGCTTTGTTTGATGGACATGATGCGACCATTCATATTATTCGAAGGATTTTGCAAGCATCGGGAGTTGAAGTGATCCATCTGGGTCATAACCGATCCGCCCGGGAAGTCGTCCATGCTGCTATCCAAGAAGATGTGCAAGCCATTGCAATAACCACCTATCAAGGGGGGCATATTGAATATTTGACCTACATGTTTGACCTTCTTCAGCAAAAAGGAGTCGGGCACATAAAGATATTCGCTGGCGGTGGCGGCGTCATCGTTCCTACCGAGATCCATCATTTACACCAATATGGTATTGCCAAAATCTTTTCGCCCGACGATGGACGCGAACTTGGATTACAAGGCATGATCAATCATATGATTCGAGAAGTCGATTCCCCTACGCCAAGGAAACTTCCAAATGACTTAGATGACCTGCACATTTCGAAAGAAAACCATTGGAGTTTGATAGCAAGTGCGATAACTGTAGCCGAAGAAGTCGCTGGAAGCGGACAGTGGGAGCAAGTAGTACCTATTTTAGCGAATAAACAAGCTTATCGGGCACCGGTACTTGGCATTACGGGAACAGGGGGAGCTGGGAAGAGTACGCTAACGGATGAGCTGGTTAGGCGATTTCTCGCCCAATATCCAGATAGAAGCATCGCAATTATTTCAATTGACCCTTCCAAAATGAAAACAGGCGGTGCACTCCTCGGGGATCGGATTCGTATGAATGCCATCAACAGCCCTAACGTATATATGCGCAGCTTAGCGACACGGGGGGCGAAGTCTGAACTGAGCCTTGCGACCAAGGAGGCCATACAAGTGGTTCAGGCTGCTGGCTATCAGTTGGTGATTGTGGAGACAAGTGGGATTGGACAAGGCGACTCTGCGATCGTAAAGCTGTGTGATGTGGCGATGTATGTGATGACGAGTGAATTTGGCGCAGCGACTCAGCTGGAGAAAATAGACATGATCGATTACGCCGATATGGTCGTCATCAATAAGTTTGATCGACGTGGTTCCGAGGATGCTTTACGTGATGTGCGTAAACAATTCCAAAGAAGTCATGGCTTATTTGATACACCAGTCCAGGAAATGCCGGTATTTGGCACGATGGCTAGTCAATTTAATGATGCTGGAACAAATGTTCTATTTCGTGAAACTATGAGGACTATTGCAATGAAAACAGGCGGAGATTGGCCAATTGAAGAGAAGAAGAATTTGCTGCCGGAAACGACCAAGAATGCGATCATTCCACCAAGCCGTATCGGTTATCTCGGCGACATTGTGCAAACGATCCGAAGGTATAAGCGATTTACTACAGAGCAGGTAGGGATCGCTCGCAAGCTGTATCAACTTCGGGGGACGAAAACGCTGATGCAATCCGAGCATCCTAATTTGTTTATCTCCAGGGAAGAAACAGATGTGATGATAGGCAAAATCGATGACATGATCGCACATTATCTGGCGAATCTACACCCAACATGTCTCAAGCTTCTTGAAGATTGGCCAGCAATTCGTGAAGCCTACGCACAAGATGAACTCGTCACTCGCGTTCGCGATCGTGAGATGAGATCTGCCCTGTATACGGAATCGCTCTCTGGGAGTAAGATACCCAAGATCAGTTTACCCAGATACGAAGATGATGGGGAGATCCTTCAATGGCTATTGAAAGAAAATTTGCCAGGCTACTTTCCTTACACCGCAGGTGTGTTTCATTTTAAGCGAACGAATGAAGAACCTAAGCGCCAATTTGCCGGAGAAGGAACACCAGAGCGTACCAACCGACGATTCCACTATTTATGTAAAAATGAGGAAGCGAAACGATTGTCGACTGCATTTGACAGCGTTACATTGTACGGCCACGATCCTGACTATCGACCTGATATTTATGGAAAAATAGGGAACAGTGGTGTCAATGTATGTACATTAACTGATATGAATAAACTCTATGCTGGATTCGATTTGTGCCATCCTTCTACAAGCGTTTCCATGACCATTAATGGACCTGCGCCAATGATCTTGGCCATGTTCATGAACACCGCGATCCAACAGCAAGTCGAGGAATTTATTCAGAACACTGGGAAGCAACCTACGGATGAAGAGTATGTTCAAATGAAAGCGTGGACTCTTCAAACTGTTCGGGGAACCGTGCAAGCGGATATTTTGAAGGAGGATCAAGGGCAGAATACTTGCATTTTCTCAACCGAATTTGCGTTGAAAATGATGGGTGACATGCAGCAATATTTCATTGATCATAAGGTACGAAACTATTATTCCGTTAGTATTAGCGGTTATCATATTGCGGAAGCGGGAGCCAATCCTATTACGCAGTTGGCTTTTACATTAGCAAACGGCTTCACGTTTCTGGAATATTATTTGAGTCGCGGTATGCATATTGACGATTTTGCGCCGAATTTATCTTATTTTTTCAGCAATGGACTCGATCCGGAGTATACCGTCATGGGTAGAGTTGCGCGTCGTATCTGGTCAACGATCATTCGAGATCAATATGGCGGCAATGAGCGCAGTCAGAAGTTAAAGTATCATATTCAAACATCAGGCCGCTCATTACATGCCCAGGAAATGGACTTCAATGATATCCGTACCAGCCTGCAGGCGCTCATGGCGATCTACGATAATTGCAATTCCTTGCACACGAACGCTTATGACGAAGCGATTACGACTCCGACAGAGAATTCCGTCCGCAGGGCGATGGCGATCCAATTGATTATCAATAAGGAATTGGGCTTGACGAAAAATGAGAATCCACTGCAAGGTGCCTTTATCGTCGATGATTTAACGGATCTTGTGGAAGAAGCTGTGTTAGCTGAATTCGAGCGAATTCATGAACGCGGCGGTGTGTTAGGGGCAATGGAAACACAATATCAACGCGGAAAGATCCAAGAAGAATCTCTTTTGTATGAACATAAAAAGCATGCTGGAGAGCTTCCGATTATCGGTGTGAATACGTTTATTAAACAGAGTGTTCCTCAGTCTGCCGTTGGCATCGAGCTGGCACGTTCGACCGTTGAGGAGAAGGAAGCTCAAATTGCTGGGCTTCAAGCTTTTCATGAACAGCACAAGTTCGTTTGTCCTGCGGCTCTTGAACGTTTAAAGCAGACAGCCCGCAATAATGGGAACCTTTTTGAAGAACTCATGGAAACGGTTAAAGTTGCATCGCTCGGGCAAATCACAAATGCCTTATATGAAGTTGGCGGACAGTATCGCAGAAATATGTAAATGGAAAAAATTAATAGATTTATATAGCTCATCCGTCCATTCCATGATATATATGTAAAGAGCCAAATATGTTGAATGGAGTGAGATGAATGAGAATCGCCACGCAATTGTATACAGTTCGTAACTTTCTGCAAACCCCACAGGACATTAGCGACAGCTTGAAGAAAGTAAAGCAAATGGGGTACAACTCCGTGCAAGCGTCAGGTGTTGGTCCAATTGGTATTCATGAGTTAAAAGCGCTTACGGATCAAGAAGGCTTGAGCATTTGTGCTACGCACATCGGGTATAACGATTTGTTAAACGATATGGATTCGGTCATTGAGAAACATTTGGCCTGGGATTGCAAATATGTTGGATTAGGTGGGCTACCGCCAGAATTCCGTGAAACGAGCCAAGGTTATGCAACCTTTGCCAAGCAAGCTTCCGATTTTGGCAGACAATTGAAAAGTGCTGGATTACAGTTCATTTATCATAATCATGATTTCGAATTTGCTAAATATGATGGAAAAACAGGTATGGAGATCTTATTTGACGAGTCTGATCCCGAAGCCGTGGATTTTGAGCTAGACGTGTATTGGGTGCAAGCTGGCGGAGCCGATCCCATCGAATGGATTCGCAAAGTGAACGGACGAATGAAAGTCGTCCATTTCAAGGATATGTGCATAACGCCAGATCGGAAACAGCGTTTCGCCGAAATCGGGGAAGGCAACATGAACTTTAAAGGCATTATTCAAGCCTGCGAGGATATTGGCGTGGAGTGGGCCGCTGTCGAGCAGGACGACTGCTACGGACGTAATCCGTTCGAAAGCTTGGAGATTAGCTTCGCTAATCTTGCTCGACTAGGATTAAAGGGATAAATTTGTTTGAGTGAATGAGGAGCTAGGCGCTTTGTGCGCTTGGCTCCTTTGTTTGTGCTGTGTTTTTGGGCGCGGGGGTGGGAGGAGGCACGCCGCCAAGGGCCCAGCAGCGGAGCTGTAAGTCGAAAAAATCGACTTACAGATCGCCGAAGGCCTGGCTGCGGAGCTGTAAGTCGAAAAAATCGACTTACAGACCGCCAAAGGCCGAGCTTCGCAACTGTAAGTCGAAAAAATCGACTTACAGACCGCCGAGGCACTGCCCACCACCAATTAGTCCGAAATAGCCGAATTAATCTTACCGTCCGCGACAATAAATCAAGATTAGTCCGACTTTGCACAACTAAATCGACCATATCAACGCTCGCGCACTGGAAATGGGGAATTAGTTCGGCATATTCGGACTATTGGTCATTTTTCCTCCATCTTTTTCATTTTAAGTCGGCAAAATCGAACTAAAGTCACTTTCGGCCAAATGCTAATGTGATCCGCAGTGATGTAATGAAGTAACTCATGTAGACTTGTTGCCCTAACGTTCTAACTGTTATCTCCGTGAGTATATTGTAGGGATAGTACAGGAGCCGTTAGGGAGGTCGATCATATTTGCCTGTATACTTCATGCTCATGCTGCTGCTCACAGGGGGTTGGACACACTCCGAACAACATGCAAATCCATTGGATTCCCTATGCTCAGCTTCACAAATAAACGCAGCCACAACGGTCAACATAGACACCAAATCGATTCATTACAAAAATAAAGCACTGTTTCTAACCTATCATCATCTCGATGATCAGGAGTCTTTCATCACCATTACACCAGCCAAGTTTAAGCAGCACTTGCAAGCTCTTAAAGATAAGCACTATAATGTGGTTTCCATCGAGGACTACGCTTGTTTCCATGCACATCGGACGCCATTACCACCGAACGCGGTGGTGATTACGTTTGATGATGGCTACCGATCATTTTATGATAAAGCCTATCCTCTGCTGAAGCAGATGGGATATACGGCGACGAATTTCCTTATCCTGAGCGATATAGACTCCGATAATCCATCTTTGCCTTTTCTGACCTGGAGTCAAATTATTGAAATGAGACGTGATGGCTATAGCTTTTACTCACATACCTATGATCTGCATCAGAAAAAACGGGATGAGTCTGGTAACCTAGTTCCTCCACTGTCGAATCGAATCTGGTTGCCTAAAGAGAAAAGATCGGAGACGGAAGAAGAGAGAAAGCAGCGCGTGAGAGAAGATTTGTTGGTAGGTGAGTTGTTTCTGAAGACAAAGCTTCACAATCAGTTCTCATTTCTCTGTTTCCCGTTAGGGGAATATAATCAGTCAGTAGTTGAGGAAGCGAAACTGCAAGGATTTTCTTTGTTTTTTACGACGAAAGAAGACATTAACACAGGGAACAGTGAGGAAATTTCACGCATAAGTGCAGGCATGCCCTATGTCTCTTCCGATATTTTACTTAAAAAGATGCAAGTGTACGATCAGAAATAGTCTGTAAATATGTCAGGTTTCATCACTCGTTTATTATCAAATAAACTTTTTGTTTAATCCTGTCGATAATTATGTTATATTATCTAACATATAAAAGTTTTCTAGGGTTCCGCGGCCTAACCGCCGGTCAGGTCCGAGAGAAAACACACAGCACGCTGTGTTCACGGAGGGATAAAAGCCCGGGAGGTTATCGATTCTGATACCTTTCGGGCTTTTATATTATCTTTGGATAAAGTGACTTATTGGAGGGGTTCAGATGACGATTAGAAGAAAGCTTTTGTTAGGATTTGGAATTATTGTTGGGTTATTTTTAATTTCGCTTTCCATTCTATATGCGTCACTTCGTCAGACGTCTTCCTCATTTGAACGATTTGCGCATGATGACGTGCATTTACTTAACCTGGCTAATCAAATACGATACGAAGATATCCGGTTAACGGATTCGGTTAGAGGGATCATTATTGATCCTGGAAACAAATCAGAAAGTGAAACTTATAACAATTATGCGGTACAAATCGATAATCACATCAAAGAAACGGTCAGTCTCCTACAGACAGAAGAAGAGAAACAAATCTTCCGTGATTTGGATGCAGGTAATGTGAAATTGGTTGAGTTGGAAACCAAAATGATGGAACTCGCAGCTAGCGACAAAGCCCAGACGTTACGAATTTTTGCAGGTGACTATGCGAAGCTTCGGATACACTTTGCTGAATTATTAAACCGATTTCAACACATGCAGGAGCAGCATATTGAGGAACGTTCCCTTCAAACGGCTACGCTCGTGAAGCAACGATCAGCAATTGCTCTGGTGGTGCTTGCATGTTCTATTTTAGCTGCGGTACTTATCGCATTAGGAGTAACCAGGCATATCCTTTCTCGGGTGCGCCAAGTGAAATCGAAGCTGGACGAGCTGTCTGGAAGCTCAGGTGATTTACGTGAACGAATTCAAATCCAAGGCAAGGTGAAATTGCTCAGTTAGCGCAATCTTTTAATAAGATGATGGATATGATTCAAGGACTCATTCATCAAGTCAAGGAATCAGCCGACAGAGTTAACCTAGCTACAAAGTATCTAGTCTCGTCTTCCGAACAAACATCGAAGATTACACGTGATATTGATCAGAAAGCCGTGGATATGGCGGAAGGGGCGAATTCGCAAGCCAAAGGGATCGAAGAGAGCTCGTTTGCCATGGGGGAAATTGCCTCAGACATCCAACGAGTAGCTGATCATATGTCGACGATGGCCATGCAATCGGAACAATCCGTTTTACTAGCAACGATGGGGAGTAATTCTATTGAATCTGCAGTAGCTGGTATGTATGCACTTACAGAATCGGTTCGGCACGCGAATCAAGCTGTAAAGAAAGTAAATGCGAAATCACAAGCCATCTATCAGGTGATTGCATGGATGCGAGAGGTGGCAGATCAGACGAATTTGTTGGCACTTAATGCTGCTATAGAAGCTGCCCATGCTGGAGAGTACGGTAGAGGCTTCGCTGTTGTAGCTGACGAGGTTAGAAAGCTTGCAAGTCAGAGCTCACAATCGGCTGAGCATATCACGCAGTTGATTGGGCAAATTCAAGCGGACTTAACGGAGGCAGATGTTGCAATGGATCAAGGAGGGGTAGAGGTTGGTGTGGGTCTAGCCAGCATGGAGCATGCGGGTGACATGTTTGTGAAAATTCGAAATGATATCCAGCTCATCTTTCAAAATACACTGGAAGTGTCCGGCGTGTCGCAACAGATGGCCGCGGGCTCAGAGCAAATCTATGCATCATTCAGCGAAGCAGCTGATATTAGTAAGCACACCGGGAGAGACACGAAATTTGTGTCTGATATGGTGCAAAAACAATTAGAAACAGTAGAAATCGCAACAGAACATGCAGCAACACTATCCCAGGTTGCGAATGAATTGCATACACAGATTCAACGTTTTCATATTTAAATAAAGAATACGAGCTAACGCTTATTGCGTTTGCTCGTTTTTTATACCCGATTGTAAAGCAAGATTGTTCCAAGCAGGAGTCACGTCTTTTTCTGTTGAATACAAGGAAGTATCGGATACGTGCTTAATTTCAAATTATGGAGTGTGATTGCGATGCTAATAGCACTAAATGAATTGCAATTTTATAAAAACTTTGATGAACTTGCTCAAGATATTCTAGAGATGGCAAAAGAAACGATGCCTGACCGTTTAATTTATTTGACTAATTTTACAAAGAAACAGCAAATCATATTAAAACTTTCCGAATCTAACGAAAATATCGGTATTCATGAGGGTATGGTTATTGAGATTAACGAGACGGTTTGTAACCGTATTGATTTTGAAAACAATGCACCTTTAGTATTCGAAGATATGAGTAAAGAAGCGAACTTAGATGATTTAAGACAAGCGCTTGTTGGGGCTAATATAAATTCCTATTTAGGGATTCCTATTCTACTGTCGAATGGAGATGCATTTGGGACTTTGTGTGCGGTTCATACAAATGCCAAAAAAATCAACAAGAAGAGCATAATCATGCTCCAAAGAATAGCTAAGCTATTCTCCTATTACTTAGATTTGGAACGACTTGCTTATAGGGATTCTTTGACGGGACTCTACAATCGCCAGTTTCTTTATAAATATTTCGAAGAAAGCTCCACCACTGGAGGCGCTCTGTTGTTTCTAGATTTGGATGGTTTTAAGAAGATAAATGACTTGTATGGTCATGAAACTGGAGATTTAGTGTTGAGGGAAGTCGCATTAAGACTTGAGAATTTCGTACAGCTGCATCATGGTTTTGCGGTTAGATTAGGGGGAGATGAATTCATTATTAATTTGATTGGTCTCACTAGCCGCGAAGAAACTAGTAAACTAGCTGATTATTTACTTACACGTTTATCATGTTGGGATACCCAGTTAGAAGCATTCAATTTATCAGTTAGCATTGGCATTGTGTTATATCCGTCAAATGCAAACAGCATGTTAAAAATTTTACTTAAAAATGCGGATAATGCCTTATATCGGGCTAAAGCAAACGAAAAGAACGGATACCAATTTTTCTAAAAGGGTAGGTCACACTTTTCTGTGTCTTTTTCCATAAATATGTGTAATTACTACTATTTCACGCAGTGTAAGATATATGCTATAATTCACGGAGTCATAATACCGACTTACAACCACCGTTGGTTGTAGGTCTTTTTTTCAGGAATGTGCTAGATATCGCAAAACAACTTAGGCGTATGCGGAAATTATCAAACAATTGTGATATTGAAAGTAGGTTCATTTATGAATTTTATTCTAATGGCTGCTATGTCTTTGGTACCCTTGTTTTTAGGTATGTCGTGCAAAATGCTGTTTAAAACGAAACTAACCAACGCCATGGTACTTTTCATGTTCTTCATGAGTATATGGCAATTAGATGTCAGTGTGTTATATAGCATTGACGTGATTAAAATCGATACGATCTTATTTCTGTTTCAACTCTTGCGAATTGGGTCGATCATGCTGCCTCCTGCATTTTTGTATGTTGGTTATATCTCTTTAAAACATCTATCCAAAGATGAAGCGAAATGGATGAATCTAATCATAAATAAGTATACCCTTACCGCATATGGGTTGTGGTCTGTATTTATTTATATCATCAATTGGACAGATCTAGGTGTACTAGGTTTAAAATCGATCCAAGGTATCGGGAACCAGATTACTGTCTTATACCCGATCTATGGTGAATGGGGAAGCTTATTTGTTAACCACATTAAATTGTTAGTCGTAAGTATTCTTTTAACATTAGTCGCAAGTAGAAAAGTAACGGATAAATATGTGAGAAATTTCCTAACTTTATTTAGTCTTACTTTCCTATTAACGTATATGATCGGCGTATTGAATTTACAAGCAGGCACTTTCATATATTCAAGCCAAATTGCGGTCATGATGTTTTCTATCATTATCTTCTTTATTTTTGTACATATGAGTACAAGAATGATAAGAGACACCTCGCAAATTTTGAAAAGGAAAGAGAAAGAAGAACAAATTGAAATATCGACTTCGGGACTCATTCATGAAATTAATAATCCGCTTACGGTTGTGAAAGGATATTCCGACCTCTTGTCACGAAATGAGCAGTTGGATGGCAGTGCCAAAGGGATGGTAAGTCATATTGGGATTGCTGGCGACCATATGAACAGCATTCTTACGAATTATAATCATTTTATTAAAAGTGGCAAAATCGAAACGGAAGAAGCTGACATTCTGGATGTCCTTAAAGAATCCATTGCCTTGACTTCCATACAAACGAAAGAAAAGAATGTAAGCATCGAATGCAATCAACATAAAAGTATCATCGTTTCGATAGATCGAGATAAAGTCAGACAAGTCTTCATCAATTTAATCAATAATAGTATTGATGCGATGGAGAAGTCAGCTCGTAAAGTTCTCAAGATTGACTACTATACGAAGAACAATGAGGTTCATATTCTATTAACTGATACTGGCTCTGGTATTCATCCAGATGAATGGGAGCACATTTTCACACCTTTTCATACAACTAAGAAAACAGGTATGGGACTAGGCTTGTCGATTTCGCAACGCATCATCAACTCCCATGGCGGTTATATTGAAATCGTAAATAGTTCGGAAGAAGGTACGGAACTGAAGGTGATCATGCCACTCTGGTCCGAATAACATTGAAATACAACGTAATTCATAACCAAAAAGCTTAGTCTACGGGACATTTGACATTCCCTCACAGACTAAGCTTTTTATTATTGACTAACAGCGATTCGTTCTTCCCTCGAGTCTTCCTGCATAAGAGGTTTGCTCTTCGATCTATATACGCCAAGCATTAAACCTGTTCCTAGTGCCGTGCACTCGAGTGGATGTTCAGCGATATGAACGGCAACTCCAGTATCAGCACGAATACGTTCATCAATTCCTTCCAGCAACGCGCCGCCACCACAGAGCAATATGCCTTGTTCCATAACATCGCCTGCCAGTTCTGGCGGACAAAGCTCTAACGTTGCTCGAATTGCTTCGATCAAGGCATCCAAGAACTCATTAACTACCGTGAATATTTCACTTGAAACCAATCGAATAGATCGGGGTAAACCAAGTACCAAATCACGTCCACGGATCTCTATCGAGCGTTCCTCCGTTGAAAGGATAGCAGTTCCGATTTGCATTTTAATTTGCTCTGCGGTGCGTTCACCGATTTCCATGTTATATTGACGTTTCACATAATCCATAATATCGCGATCGATCGAAAGGCCACCTCGGTTGATCGTATGACTTGCGACGATACCACCAAGTGACAATACGGCTACCTGACAAGTCCCCCCACCAATATCGAGAACTAAGTGACCAATGGGTTCGTCGAGCATAAGTCCAGCTCCAAGTGCCGCTGCAATGGGTTCCTCGATAGCAATTGCTTTTTTGGCACCACGATGAACGATGGTTTCCTCAATCGCTCGTTTTTGGACATTCGTAATACCGCACGGCACTGTAATGTAAATTTGCGAACTACGAAGAAATGAGGGTCTTCCTTGAATTTTTTTTATAAAATGGTTCAGCATCGAGCTGGTCTTGTCAAAATTTGCAATGACACCATGTATTAAAGGATACGTGATATCCACATGCGCGGGGGCTCGTCCAATCATCGCTTGCGCTTCTGATCCTGCAGCTAATAATTCACCTGTATGTTGATCAAATGCGACGACGGAAGGTTCATTTAGCACAATACCTTTACCTTTTTCAAAAATAACTGTGTTGGACGTACCTAAATCAATCCCAAATAACTTATCGAACTGTTTGAACATTACTTGTTTCCTCCTTTGAATTGTAATCAGGCATAGTGGGGAGGTGGCATTCACGTCTGTATAGTATTCTTGTTCATTTGCAGTTTTAAGGGGGCTGATGACAAAGGAAATATTTATAAGACGACGAATTGTTAACTAATCCAACTAGAAGGAAATCTTCCAAACGAAGGTGATTGTATGAAAACAACGATATATATGGTTCGACATGGCCTTGCTCCGTTTTCGCTAGAACATGAATTACAAGGTGGAGCTAGTCTCTCGGATAAAGGGAAATCAGACGCAAAAAGAGTCGCTGAGTTGTTAAAAAATGAAGACATTGATGTTATTGTATCGAGTGCGTACCATCGAGCGAAAGAAACAGTGTCTCCGCTTGCTGAAATCCTAGAGAAAGAGATTATGCTCTACAATGAACTCATTGAAAGACCCATTGCGAGCTTGAATTATCCAGTCGCTGAAGAGGAGCTTATCAATGGAATTGAACGATCCTTTACCGATATGGATTATTGCATGCCGGAAGGCGAGACAACACGACAAGCACAGGAGAGAGCGATTCCCGTCATCTTGCAATTGCTATCAGAGAATGAAGGTAAGAAATTGGTCATCGGCACTCATGGAAATATCATGACAATTATATTGAACTATTTTGACGACAAGTATGGATTTCAATTTTGGAAGCAAACAAGTAAACCTGATATTTATAAGCTCGAGTTTGAAGAAAATAAATTGCACCATGTTGAGCGGTTATGGTCAGATAGTGAATTTAATGGATGAAGGGGAATTAGAGAGAAATGGAGATCCAGAGGATAAAGGAGCGTCGGATACAATTGATTCGTGAAGCAGAAAAAACAGATCGAGATCAATTATTCGGACTCTATCGAATGTTAGTTCCTACTAGCAAGAAAATGAAAGTGTTTGAAGAACAAATCGAAAAAATCAGAATGGATCCTACAAATTTTTTATTCGTTTATGAGGAAGAAGGAGAACTTTTAGGAACACTCACATTAAACATTTGTCTTCAAGCCCTACATGGCTTAAGACCCTATGGCTTGGTTGAAAATATAATTGTTCATGAAAATCATCGTGGTAAGCATATTGGCAGTGCACTTTTACAACATGTTGAAGCGTACTGTGTATCCATAGATTGCCATAAAATAATGCTACTTAGTAACGCTAAGCGTGAGAGAGCTCACATATTTTTCGAAAGGGAAGGTTATAACGGATCAGTTAGCAAAGGATTCAAAAAATATTTATAAACTAATAAGTAATAAAAAAGATTTTGTTCCGAAAAGGAAAGGGGGATGCCTGTGGTACAAGAAGTTGTCATCGAAGCTTATAATCTGGATTGGATCCGAGAATTCGAAAATGAAAAAAAGAAGATATCTCAAGTTTTACCGAGCAATGCCATTCAAATCGAGCATATCGGAAGCACCTCGATCATGGGGATGCCTTCCAAGCCAATTCTAGATATCGCAGTAGGTGTGAAGAATCTCGACGATGCTGACATGTTTATTGAACCATTAAGTACACTTGGCTATGAATATGTTCCTAAAATGGATTTTCCCAATCGTAGGTTTTTTCGGAAGGGAGAGCGGAAGAAGGGTACACATCACCTTCATGTTTATGAACAAAGCAGTGACGAATGGAACAATAACCTCCTCTTCCGTAATTATCTAAGAAGCCATCCAAAGCAAGCAGAAGCGTATGCCGAGCTTAAAAAGCACCTTGCTTCCATATATGTTGAAGATAGAGCTACGTATACGCAAATGAAAGCACCTTTCATTCAATCGATTATTGAATTAGCCCAAAGGAGTTGATTTCATATGCCTGTTTATAATGCCGCTTGTGATGTAAATAATCCACAAAAAGGCCAACTGTTGGCCGATATAAGACAGTGGTCATGGGATGATGTTCCGGACATTTGAAGGAACCTGGACGCTGAGCCTTCATCAACCTTTTCAAATGCCCAAATCAAGATGTAAATTGTTCGAATTGGTAGATACTGGAGATAGCTTCCAAGTGGTTCGCCAATTAGATTAATACAAAGGAGATAGCGTTATGATGAAACTACGCTGTGCAATATTAGATGATTACCAGCAAGTAGCGTTGACATCTGCGGATTGGTCGCAGATTTTGGATAAGGTGGAGGTCAAGCGGATCGATCGGCATATCGACCAAATCGACGAGTTGGTTGAACTGATCGCAGACTGCGAGATTATCGTCATTATGCGTGAAAGGACGCCATTCCGCGCGTCATTACTTGCAAAGCTTCCTAAACTGAAGTTGCTCATCACGACTGGGATGCGCAATGCTTCTGTCGATATGGCCGCGGCTGCGTCGCAAGGCATTGTGGTATGCGGCACGGGAGGAGCAGGTAATGCAACAGCCGAACTCACGTGGGCGCTGTTATTAGGCCTTGCTCGTAACATTGTCACGGAACACAATGCGGTTCGCAATGGTCAATGGCAAAGCACGGTTGGCTCGGACTTGTACGGCAAGACGCTTGGTGTCATTGGACTTGGTAACCTAGGTACGAAGATTGCCAAATTTGGCCACGCATTTGGCATGGATGTGATGGCATGGAGTCAGAATTTAACGAAAGAGCGGGCCGACGAGGTCGGTGTGCGACTTGCAGCTACTAAAGAGGAGCTGATGGCGAACAGTGATTTTGTGTCGATTCATCTTGTTCTAAGTGACCGGACAAGAGGGTTGATTCAAGCGGAAGATCTTAAGCGAATGAGGTCTTCGGCCTATTTGATCAACACGTCACGAGCTCCGATCGTAGATCAAGCTGCACTTGCAGAAGCCTTGCAAGACGGATGGATCGCTGGAGCGGCTGTTGATGTGTTCGAAGTGGAACCTTTGCCTAAGGACGATATCTATCGGACACTTCCGAATCTACTCACGACACCGCACATTGGCTATGTAGCGAAAGCGAATTATGAAGCCTTTTACAAACAAGTGGTTGAAGATATTGAAGCCTATTTATCCGGAGTACCGGTTAGAAGATTGAATTAATTAATCACATTAACTATCGTGGGCAGAGGAATAGATAGACTCGATAACTATCGAAACTAGGTGGTGTGCAAGTGAAAATACGTGAGGGATTACGCCATGTATGCTTCAGTATTTGGGTTGTCCAGCTTTATCTGGTTCGGCTGGGCGCAAGAAAATCCGAGGTCTAGCTGGCGATTATATCTTGGTCTTGCCTCTGGGATTGCTCTTGATATTAGGCGCAGCGTCCGAAGAAAAGCTGCAATCATACGGTGCAGGTGATGCTATGCTTGACGAAGATTCTCGTCTTATGGATGAGGCGCTTGCAGCCATTTATGATGATACGGGCGGCTCATCGGAGAGGATTCCGCCCAGAGCGGCCATTCACGTAAAGCAGCCGGACAAGGGCCATCGTCCCCCAAGCTAGCCAAGTGGCTTGGCGATATCCGTACTTTTTTCCCTCCAGATGTCGTTTCTGTCATCCAATCCGATGCAATTGAGCGCAAGGGCTTGAAACAGTTGCTCTTTGAGCCAGAACTGCTATCTCAAGTTAAGCCTGACATTCAGATGGTGGCGACATTAATGGCGCTCAAAGGGAAAATACCAGAGAAAACGAAAGTTACCGTGAGGCAACTCGTCAAAGCGGTTGTCAATGAAATCGTGAAACGACTATCACAGGATTTACGACGTGCAGTTACTGGCGCACTCAACCGCAGGCAGCATTCACCATTGCCGGAGGTTGTGGATTTAAGCGAACAATGTGCAACGGATCCCGTTGACATGTTGTTTGGGATTCAGCTTGGCGGGGGGATGGATATTAACAAATCCCTCGCGTATTGCTCTTCTTTTATCGCGGAGCCGAAGAAAACGTTGTTTATCTTGGTCTCGGATCTCTATGAAGGCGGCAATCGAACAGAGATGATACAACGATTGATCGACATGCACCAATCTGGTGTGAAAACAATTTGTTTACTTGCTTTAACTGATCAAGGCGTGCCTTCATACGATGATGTTGTTGCGAAAAAGCTAGCTCAGCAGGGCATCCCATGTTTTGGCTGTTCACCAGATAAGCTGCCTGAGTTAATTGAAGGCGCGTTGAAAGGGCAAGACCTCTCGGTACTTGCTGAGCGTGTGAAGCAGGGGCAGAAGTAGCGCGGTGAAGCTCGGTTGGACGCTCAGGAAACGAACGCGAGATCTCGCTAATCAGATGCGTTGGTGGAGTTTGTAGATTCGGTGATCTTCGCAATGGAGACATCTGCTTTAACTGGAAAATATACAGCTATTTCCGATGGATTTCCTCGGGAAATTGAATTAACTGTAAAACATGTAGGTAAAACTACCGTTTTTGTTCAAATCGGATATAATGGCCAAAATTAACTACGGGTTTTCCATCTATTATGAGATTTTCTAGAAAATCCCACTAATTAACTGTAGAAATTCCATCTATTAAAAAAATGCACAGGAGAATTGCGAAACTCCTACCTATAGCATGCGAAAATACCCGACCGAGCACCAGCTCAGTCGGGTATTTCTATTTCTGTTTCACTTCAGCTGCACCCTCATAGAGGCCCTATACTGGGTCGGTGAAATCTCTACATGTTTTAGGAAATTACGACTAAAGCTAGCGAACGATTCGTAGCCGACTTCAAACGCGATATCAGTTACCTTCATTTCGGTTGTAGCTAACAAACTACAAGCGTGTCGAATCCGCGTTTCCTGAAGCAGTGTTACGAAGGTAACGCCAAGATGTTGAGATAAGATTTGCGTCACCCTAGAAGGATGACAATGGAAATGAGCGCCGATCAACTCCAACGTGAGCGGGTCACGATAGTGCGTATGAATATAGCGAAGTATGGCCCATGGTAAGGCGGTTTTGGACGACAATTCGGATACATTCGGCTGTACGTCTGAGCTGCTAGGATGGTGCCTGTAAAGAAATGCAAGTATACGTTGGAGCTCTCCTTTCAAGAGAAGAGGCTGCCAGATATCAGCGGATTGCTCATATTCACAAAGCATACCTTGCAGTTTCTGTCTCAGGAGCTCACTTTGTTCAGCACTCAAGTCATAGTGAGTTAAGAATGGATTGTTATCTGAGAGAAGTAAGCGCTCCGCTGGATCCCCAAGTAGCTCCAATCCAAACATACAGTTGAACAGAATGAGTGGACTGCCAGGATTCGCATTGATTTCATGCACTTGATAAGGAAGCAGTAGGGTAAAGGTTCCAGGTTGCATAGGATGTACTTGCCCGTTAACGGTTTCGTAACCGTAGCCCTCAACAACCAAAGAGAATTCCAAGAAATCATGACGATGGCTGGGAAAATGCTGATCAACCCGATTAATGGATAAATGAAAGGGGAATGCCCCAATATTGGGATAATCCGATAATTGCTTATTGATGGGAAATGTCATGAGAATCACTGCCTATTCAAGAAATGAGAGGTTTGTTCAAGGATTGATAGGTATAGTAAGCACACTTATTGTAACCTATTAATAGATAAGAATGAAGGAGGAACTCTCATGACCTTAACCATTGGTTCATTAACATCCAGTTCTGTTATTACAAGACATCCTGCTAACCCGATCCTCACGGCAGATTCCGTGCCCTATCCTACAGCGCTTACATTTAATGCTGGCGTTACCAAGTTCCAAGGTCAATATATCATGGTGTTCCGAAATGACCACGGCTCTGTCAAGGATCAAACGCTAGAGCCTTCGCATACAACCGATCTTGGTCTTGCCTACAGCAAAGACGGCATTCATTGGAATGTACAATCGAAACCATGTTGGAAGCTGTATGACGAAGAAATCACACGCGTCTATGACCCTCGACTTACCGTGATGGACGGACGTGTTTACATGTGTTTCGCGGTAGATACACGCCATGGTGTTAGAGGCGGGATTGCGGTAACGGATGACTTTGATAAGTTTGAAATTTTGTCAATGTCAGCACCAGACAACCGGAATATGGTTCTTTTTCCTGAGAAAATTAATGGGAATTATGTCCGTTTGGAACGCCCTTTCCCGGTTTACAGCCGAGGGAAAGATCAATTTGATATTTGGCTTTCGCATTCGCCTGATCTCAAATATTGGGGAGAAACGAATCTCGTTCTAGGTGTAGAGCATGTGCCTTACGCGAATGATAAAATTGGACCTGCCGCACCTCCAATTCGTACGTCCAAGGGATGGTTAACGACCATCCATGCCGTTGATATCGATTCAAACCGTGGTAAAAATGGCTGGGAAGCATCGTGGAAAAAGCGCTATACAGCGGGTATTATGCTGCTTGATTTGGAAAATCCGAGTAAGGTTATCGGACTTTATAAGGAGCCATTATTAGCACCGGAAGTTAGTTATGAAACAGATGGGGGCTTCCGTAATGATGTCATTTTCCCAGGTGGCATGATTCTTGAAGATGATGGTGAAGTGAAGATCTACTATGGCGCCGCTGATACAGTTGAATGTTTGGCGACAGCTCATGTGGATGATTTGGTGAAGTTATGTTTGGAAGGAAATAAATAGCGCCTGTTGACATTTGATGATGAAGATGTAAGAATGAATTAACTAAATGTTCGAATAAATTCATTGACGAGAAAGAGTATAAGGAGCCCTTGATCCACAGAGAGTTGGCACATGCTGAGAGCCAATGTTCAAGACTTCGTAGAAAATCCTCTCCGAGAAGGAAAGCTGAAGCATGTGAGTAAGCTGACCCGGGTTCCAGCCGTTACTAAGGATGCGTATGATGGTACGTAGTTAGAGGTGTCGTAAGATTATGATAGTCATAATCCTTACGGAACTAGGGTGGTATCGCGAGATGAAATCTCGTCCCTTATGGGACGGGATTTTTTGTGTTTTTCAATGAACCTTTTCGTCAAGGAACGAACGTTAAGTTGGATGAAATGAGAGGATGAGACCTATGAGAAAAGTGGATGTAAAAGAAAAAGCAAGGTCGCGAGAGCTCCGTGTTCTTGAACAGTGGAAACAGAATGACACATTTCGCAAATCAATTGAAAACAGAGAGGGACAACCCAACTTTGTTTTTTATGAAGGCCCACCAACAGCGAATGGGGAGCCGCATATCGGACATGTGCTGGGACGTGTGATCAAAGATTTCATCGGTCGTTATAAAACGATGTCAGGCTACCGCGTCATACGCAAAGCAGGGTGGGATACACATGGGCTTCCTGTAGAGCTTGGCGTAGAGAAGAAGCTAGGTATTTCTGGCAAACAGGAAATCGAATCCTATGGAGTCGCCAAATTCGTGGAGGCGTGTAAGATCAGCGTTTTCGAATATGAGAAGCAGTGGCGTGAAATGACCGAAGCGATCGCCTATTGGACGGATATGGAGAACCCTTATGTCACACTAACTAATGATTATATCGAGAGTGTTTGGCACATTTTATCCACGATTCATGCGAAAGGGCATCTGTACAAAGGTCATCGCGTAAGCCCGTACTGCCCAGATTGCCAAACAACACTCAGCTCACATGAAGTTGCCCAAGGGTATGAAGATGTGAAAGATCTGAGTGCTACTGTAAAATTCACAAGTAAGAACGCAGATGAACATTTTCTTGCATGGACGACTACGCCATGGACATTGCCTGCCAATGTCGCTTTAGCTGTCAATAAAGATGTTGATTATGTCAAAGTCAAACAGAATGGTGAAGTGTACATCGTAGCACACAACCTTGTTGATAAGATCATGAAAGGGGAGTATGAGCTCCTATCCACGCATAAAGGCGCCGAATTTGTAGGTACACCTTATATGTCACCTTTTGATTATTTTCAAGTGACGAAAGGACATATCGTCGTAGACGCGGACTATGTTAGCGACAGCAGTGGTACGGGGATCGTCCATATTGCGCCAGCTCACGGAGAAGATGATTATCGCACCGTACGCCAGCATGAATTGGATTTTGTAAATGTTGTAGATGCTAGAGGTCGCTACGTCGATCAGATCTTCGATTTTGCCGGTCGTTTTGTGAAGGATTGTGATATCGATATCGTTAAAAACTTATCTGAGCGCGGTCTGTTGTTTTCGAAGGAACGTTATGAGCATAGCTATCCATTCTGCTGGCGCTGTAAATCACCGCTGCTCTATTATGCGACGGAGAGCTGGTTCATCCAAACAACGGCTATTAAAGATCAGTTAATCGCGAACAACAGTCAAATCACTTGGTACCCTTCCCATCTGCGAGAAGGTCGGTTTGGGAAATTTTTAGAAGAACTTGTTGATTGGAATATCAGCAGAAATCGCTACTGGGGTACGCCGCTCAATGTTTGGATCTGTGAAGACTGCAACGCAGAATATGCGCCAGATAGCCATAAGGATCTCCGTGATAAATCGATTGATCCGATCGAGGAAAGCCTTGAACTGCATAAGCCTTACGTGGATCAAGTGAAGCTGCGCTGCTCTTGCGGCGGTACCATGCATAGAACCTCGGAAGTCATTGACGTCTGGTTCGATAGCGGATCTATGCCATTTGCCCAGTATCATCAGCCATTTGAGAACAAAGAACTGTTTCAAGAGCAGTATCCCGCGGATATGATCTGTGAGGGGATCGATCAGACGCGGGGCTGGTTCTTCAGCTTACTGGCGGTCTCTACCCTTTATAATGGGCAAATCCCATATAAATCCGTCTTATCTACAGGGCATGTTCTGGACGAGAATGGACAAAAAATGTCAAAGAGCAAGGGCAATGGGATTGATCCTTGGGAAATCATTAACGAATTTGGCACCGACGCATTCCGATGGGCCTTGTTATCCGATAGCGCTCCTTGGAGCAGCAAGAAATTTTCTAAGCAGATTGTCGCCGAGGCTAAATCCAAAGTTATTGATACGATCAACAATACACATGCTTTCTATGCGTTGTATGCACAAATTGATCAATATCAACCAGATGACCATCCGCAGAATACTTCCGTGAATGTGTTAGATCGATGGATTTTATCAAGATTAAACAGTACCTTGCAACAGGTAAGAAAAGGACTAGAAATCAACGATTTCTTAAACCCTGCGAAGCAAATTGAAACGTTTGTAGATGAACTGAGCAATTGGTATATCCGACGCTCGCGAGATCGGTTCTGGGGGAGCGAATGGACCGAAGATAAAATTGCTGCTTATCAAACCTTACGTCATGTTCTGCTAACACTCGCACAACTGATTGCTCCCTACACACCGCTAATTGCAGATGATCTATATGCGAATTTGGGAGGCGAGGGGAGTGTGCATCTTACCGATTATCCGAAAATGGACGAAACGTTATACGATGTATCATTGGAGAATGAGATGGAAACCGTGAGGCAAATCGTGGAATTGGCTCGCAATATCCGGAATGAAACGGGAATCAAGACTCGGATGCCGCTGTCGGAGTTGTACGTTTCGTTTGACGGTGCGCGTAACATTGGCGGATTTGAAGATATCATCCAAGATGAGATCAATGTTAAATCGATCCATATCGTATCGAGTGATGTCGGCTTCGTACGGTTTACTTTCAAGTTAAACTTGAAAGCTGCAGGTAAAAAGTTCGGGAAATTCGTGGGACCCGTGCAAGCTCAGTTGAAGCAGCTATCAGCTCCAGAAGCAAAAGCAGTGATGGACAACGGCTTCCTGGATATGATGATGGATGGTGAAGTGCTGCACATTCTGCTTGAGGATTTACTTATCGAGAAACAAGCGAATGAAGGCTATGCTTCCGTATCGGGGTACCAAATGACGGTTGCCTTAAACACGACAATGACGGAAGAGTTAGAACAGGAAGGGTTAGTTAGAGAGGTCATTCGAGCAATTCAAGATTATCGCAAAAAGATAGGACTCCCGTTCGAAAAACGCATCGATCTTGTTCTAGATGTAGACGCAGAGTTACAAAATGCTTTAATACGGTTTGACCATGTTCTACTTGAACATGTGCTGCTAAATAGTGTTCGATATGAAACTGAACCCAACATGGAAACCGTTTCGTATGGAGAGAGCAAGTTTAGTTTACTTATTGTATAAAAAGAATGTATGAATAGTTAAGTCACATTTCCACTTCACCTACAATATGATGGGTCTAGACATATACTCAATTGAGGTGAGCGAATGGCAGTCGTAAAAGCTAGAAAGCAGGATATCGACATGTTGGCAAGGTTGCTTCGGGCTGAAGCTGAAACCGAAGGCGAAACGGGTATGTTTCTTGTTGGAAATGTTGGCATTAATCGAATAAGAGCGAATTGCTCCGATTTCAAAAATCTTCGGACAATTCCTCAAATGATCAACCAACCGCATGCGTTTGAAGCGTTGCAGCACGGGTTGTACTATCAAAATGCAAGAGAAAGAGAGCGTCGCATAGCAAAAAGAGCTGTGGATGGGGAGCGGACTTGGCCAGGTAAATTTTCACTTTGGTATTTTCGACCGGGAACGTTCGAAAATCCTGGTCCGTGTCCGGATACCTGGTATAATCAGCCGATAGCAGGCCGTTACAAGAAGCACTGTTTTTATGAGCCGACCGCTAAAGAATGTCAAAATGTCTACAATACGTTTTAATTATACGAATAGAATCGTTAGACATGAAGAAAGAGCTGCCAATGGACAGCTCTTTTCTTGTTTACTTATTATTTAATCGATTGTGTTCTGCAAGGTAACCTGGATTATCATAAGCGCCACCGGGATCAATATCGGTCATACCTTCCCATACATTTGCAACATTCACCTGATCTGGGTGTTCAAAAATAAGGAGTCCTGAAGGCAGCCTTCTTTCGCCATATCGGCTAGATGGATGCGTGATAAGATCACGCCCGACGACCATTTCAGAGGATGCACCTCCGTCTAAGAAACCGGCATTAACACAACCTTCTTTCAATAAAAGGTCTTGGACATCTTTTAAAGAAGCGCCAATACTTTTGGTCTGACGACCATCAATGACGATCATAACAATAACGCCATCTGCGCGTTGACCAATGGCTGTCCGCGGGTTCAGACCATCTCCAACGATGGGGAGTGCTTTACCATTTGCAATGATGCGCGGATAGAAGGAAACGGCGTCAGTCACATGCAAGGCTAAGAGCTCATCAATCGAATATTTCCCAATAATTAATTTCCCCGTATGGTCAAACGCGACGACTTGTTGAGGTACAGTACCATCAACGCTTGTATACAGAATCTTACCTCCAGACATAATAACTCCAATAGGAGCGAACCCATTCCCTAGGCCTTGTGGGTCATCGAAGCCTCCACCATTAATGCCTGCAAGCGCCCCTGTACGATTCACCATCGAACTAATCGTTTCCCCTTGCCCCACTTTACTTGGAACAACGACACGAATTGCTCTCGGATCGTATACCACCATTTTTTTACCGACCCAGCCACGTCCCGTGATATCTTCAACATCAATAATCTTGCCATCCTGTTTCTGAATCGTGATAGCATTCAAATCTTGCTTCTCAATGGCGTTATTTTCACTCATTTGCTGGACATTCTGAATCATTTCATCCCGTTTCTTCATACCTACAAAAATCCATGCCCACTCCCGATGTTGGGTAGCAATAAAGGTATCCGCTAGAAACAGGCGAATTTTCGTTCCTGGGGGAGTTAAGAACAGAAAGCTTACAGATAGAAATACAATAATTATACAAATAAATATGGAACGTTTCAGCCAGCTCACGCTTTGCTCATGTTTGTAAGTAATACCCGCTAGCTTCATGATAATAAGTGCCTACTTTCTAATAATTTAAAAAACGATCAAACCTATATTCCTTGCGTGACGATCTGAAAATAAAGGTATTATAAGTATACAAAATGAATCTGTAGCAAAGATGAAAATAAGATTAAAATCTTCATTTTTAAGCCGTGTAAATAGAACCAAACCTGCCAAATTATTCATCAATTTGAGTACTGGAAACATAAATGGCCACCCGAAAGGGCAGCCAAATTCGTGAAATTAACCTTTTTTAATACGAGCCTGCCAACTGGCATCATCGGAAATTGCCTTTCATCCCAAACTTTAGTATCGTCTAGCGGATCGTAAGGGAGATTGTCTCCATCGCTCGGATCCATCAACTGCACATATAGCCCGTATTCGACAGTTTTGCCTGCTGCCAGGGTATCAAAGAGGTCTTTACCGGCATAATCAGGGTTTTCCCCAGCTAATTGCGCTGCTTCGTGGCTATCAATAACCTGTATACCTGCTAAAGGGTACCAATGATACTTCACAAACGTACGAATGCCTTGCTCGTTTCGCCATACATATGTGTTAACACTGCCAACATCATAATCAAGAGTATCTGGCAGTATGGCAGAAGAAAAAGCAGCGCTTAACAACTCATGTTATTATTAAGGAAGTGAATTAATTAAAAGAGATGGGATGGATAACCAACGCTTGAATACGGCAATCAACGATCCCATCCAAAGTGATAGGAGGCAGAAGATTATTCATCTACATACAGAACTTTGCCGCATTTTTAAAATTCGTTATCCCATTTTCCTAGCGGGCATGGCAGGTGGCCCTGGAACGGTCAGCTTGACGGCTGCCGTATCGAACGCTGGCGGATTGGGGACGCTTGGTGCCGCCTATATGGAGCCTGAAGCGATCCGCACGGCCATTCTGGACATTCGTAAATTAACGAACGCGCCATTTGGCGTAAATTTATTTGTTACTCAGGCTCATGATGACAATTCGAGAACGCTGGAGGTTCAACACGAACTGAATGCAATGAGAGCTAAACTTGGCGTACCGCAGGTTGATGCGGAAGATGTGAAGACACCAGCTCATTTCGAGCAGCAATTCGCCGTTTTGCTAGAAGAAAAAGTTCCGGTAATCAGTACGGCTTTCGGAGTACTTCCAACTCATATGACGGAGCAAGCTAAAGCGGCGGGGATTCAAATTGTGACTATGGTGACTACTGTCGAAGAAGCCATTCTTGCTGAACAAGCCGGATGTGACGCGATTGTGGCTCAAGGAAGTGAAGCCGGTGGTCATCGCGGGACATTCGACATAGCCCAGCGCCCTATGGGCGCTAATATAGGTACAATGGCGTTAGTACCGCAAATTGTTGCGCATGTTCATGTACCCGTTATTGCAGCAGGAGGGATTATGGATGGTCGTGGATTGGTCGCCGCGCTGGTTCTCGGGGCACAAGGGGTTCAGATGGGGACACGATTCCTGACTTCGATTGAATCGGGAGCTCATAATGCGTATCAACATAAATTACTTGCAAGTACCGAGGAAAGTACTGTTATCACGAATGTATTTTCGGGTCGACCTGCCAGAGGTATTGTGAACGAATTTATTAAAGTATGGGATCAGAACGGGGTTGAGCCGCTTCCGTTTCCAACTCAAAATACGGCGACAAGGGATATTCGAAATGCAGCTGCAAAGCAAAATAATTCCGAGTATATGTCATTATGGGCTGGGCAAGGTTTGCGGATGCTTACAGATGGACAAAGTGCTGGGAGTATCGTACAAGAAACGATCCAGCAGGCACAAATGATTCTCGCCCAAATTAAAAATTCTTACGTATAAATAGTGACATTGACAGCTATAGCTCCAGTAGGGATTTTCGAATTACTTTACTATTCTTGCTCGAAATATAAAGCAAAGTTTATGATTACAACATAATTGATGAATAGGGGAGGAGTCATTATGACAGCAACCATTATGAATACAGAAGTAGTTATGCAAGAACTTGAAGCGCTGGGTAAGGAACGTATGAAGAAAATGTACGTATCGAATGGCGCTCATGAGCCGGTATTTGGCGTAGCAACAGGCGCGATGAAACCCCTCTTCAAGCAAATCAAAATCAATCAACCATTAGCGGAAGAACTATACGCAACTGGGAATTACGACGCTATGTACTTTGCCGGCATCATCGCTGACCCCAATACAATGACCGTAGAAGATTATGATCGTTGGATCGATGCAGCATATTTCTATATGTTGTCTGATTATGTTGTGGCTGTAACGTTGTCTGAAGCAGATATTGCGCAGGAAGTTGCGGATACATGGATCGCGAGCGGCGAGGAATTGAGAATGTCAGCGGGATGGAGTTGCTACTGTTGGCTTCTGGGGAATCGAAAAGACACTGAATTCGACGAAAGTAAAATATCCGATATGCTTGACTTGGTGAAAAATACGATTCACGCTTCACCTGAACGAGCGAAATATGCGATGAATAATTTCCTATTCACAGTTGCAGTATCCTACATACCGTTGCATGATAAGGCGATTGAAACTGCAAAGGCAGTTGGACCTGTTGAAATCATTCAGGACAAGACGAAAAGTAAATTTCTTAATGCTTCGGATAATATTCAAAAGGCCATAGAAAAAGCTCGAATTGGATTTAAGCGTAAGCATGTAAGGTGTTAAAGAGTGCGAAAATGTAAATTTACATTTTAAGTATAGGGACAAGTCCGTGTAACTCACGGGCTTTTTTAGTTTTTGAACAGAATGATCGAATAATCGTCTATTATAATGGGGAGATTTACCAAACCCATTAGGGAAATTATTCAAGTCTACGGACGATCGTATATGGGAGTGAAGCTAGCAATGGATACCTATTGGAATCACAATACAGCTTTTCACGATGAGTTAATTACAGACGCAAAGCTACGTGGAGGACGCGTTCTCGACATCGGGTGTGGTGATGGATTATTGCTTCAACGCCTCGCGCCATTCGTGCAACAAGTGATTGGAATCGACCCCGATAATACGGCGATTGAACTAGCACAAACACGACTTGCTGCGATCGAGAATGTGGCGCTTATGAACGGTGACTTCCTTGCTTTGCCAATCCCCAATCAAGAGGAACGATATGCTACTGTTATCTGTGTTGCTACGCTGCATCATATGGATCTGAGAAGCGCACTGCAGAACATGCGACAAGTACTTGCACCCGGCGGTCGACTCCTCATCATTGGCTTAGCAGATGATAAGTCATGGATGGATTTGCTTTTCTCTGGACTGGTTCTGCTTCCTATCCGTATCATGGATCGATTTCATGGTGGGGCCAGCAACCCCAATGTTCGAATTACAGCTCCAAAAGAAACCATCAAGGAGATTCGCCAAGTTGCACAGGAGATGCTTCCAGGAGCGAAGGTGCGACGACGTTTTTACTTCCGTTATAGTCTTTCATGGGACAAACCATTGGAGTAGGAAGTCGATTTCATCTAGTTCGGTAGAATCGGACTATTGGACTTTTTTCACAAATAATCCTCATTTTAATTCGAAAATATCTGAGTAAACTAGCTCGCGCAGAGCTGCAGTCTTTGGCGGAATGGTGTTACTTCATCAAAGCAGGAAAACACTTCATGCTTAGCGAACAAAAAGAGTGATAGTGGAGTTGCAAATTACGCAGCTCCTTTTTCTTGGAAGGGGAGAATCACCAATGAAAATTAGAGTTATTGGTAGATGGGGCGCTTATCCACAGCGTGGAGAAGCAACTGCAGGCTTTCTTTTAGAAATTGGAAATCATAAAATCTTACTCGATTGTGGCAGTGGTGTATTGTCCGTCTTACAGAATTACATGGAACTTCATGAATTGACAGCTGTATTTGTTTCGCACAATCATTTCGATCACATGGCAGACTTAGGTTCTCTTCAGTATGCTTGTTTAATTGATATGGATTTAAAACAACGTGATACACCCTTGCGTTTATTCATTGCTAAGGATTCAAAAGACGAATGGACGATTCCTGTAATGAAAGGAACAATTGAACAAGAAATTAACCAAGATACGATCGTAACATTCGAGGATGGATTAAGATTGACTTTCTTTCGAACGGATCATGATGTATATTGCTTAGGCGTGAAAATTTCCTATGAGGGGAAAAGTTTGGTGTATACGGCCGATACAAGATACAATGAAACTTTAATCCCATACTTGAAAGATGCGGATCTACTTATCACAGAAGCTTCATTTTATGCCAATTTTGATGCCGCTATGTATGGTCATATGAACGCCGTTGAAGCAGGGGAACTTGCAACGAAGGCTGGCGTAAAGAAATTACTTTTAACCCACTTGCCTCACTTCGGAGATATTCAGGTACTGAGAGAAGAAGCAGCTTTGATGTATAAAGGTGAAGTTGTTTTAGCTGATCTCGGCTTACAAGTCGTCTTATAAAATTAGGAGGAAACGCATGTTAAATATGAATCAGATTTATCTCATTACGGACATACCTGGTTATACGCCGCAGATTAGCCGCTTATTGTCCATGATGAACTATGCCAGACATACGACACTACAATCCGTCAAAAATTTAACCGTACAGGAATTGGATTTTCTTTTAGATGAGGAAAGTAATTCAATTGGTGCTTTGTTATTGCATTTCGCGGCGGTCGAATACGCCTATCAATTGGAAACCTTTGAAAAAAGAGACTTGAATGATGAAGATATGGCCATCTGGGGACCCGCGGTGAATCTAGGTGCAGAAGGGCGGGAAAAGATTAAAGGAAATGATCTGGCCTATTATGTAGATAAGCTAAATGAAGTCAGAAATCGCACATTCGAATTATTTAAAACGGTGGATGATGATTGGTTATACCAAGAGGAAGAGTTCTGGTATAAGAAACAAGCGAATCATTATTTTATGTGGTTTCATGTGTTCGAAGATGAAATCAACCATAGAGGTCAGATCAATCTGATCAAGAAAAGAGTGAAAGTATAGGAAGTGAAAGTGAATAGGGTTGTATTTATTCCGCTCATGTGAGCGGATTTTTTCGTTACTCCGTCTGTCTTCTTGAGCTCCCGCTAGCCGCGGGATAATCCCATGGCAGTAGTTGCATTACAATACGTTAGATGTGCTAATATGGAATCAATAAGTGTAACGAATAGAAAGGATGTACTCATGCAAATCCATCAATTAATTTCGAACAACATTAACAAATTAGATGCAACAATACCCGTAAACAAATCATTAGGAATTGCTGGTTTATCAGGATCTGGTAAAACAACTTTTTGTCAGACAATTGGGGAAGAATCCAAGAAACGTCTCGTTTCCTTATTGCCGAAAGCTGAATATCAGTATTTATTTCCAGAGATTATGGAAACGAATTTCAGCGCCATCAAGATGGAGGAAATGCCTCTCGTCCTTTTTCTCGGAAAATCATCGATTTCATCCAATCCTCGTTCAACCATTGGCACACATACAGGCGTTTTCAAAGAGATCCGTGATCGTATGGCCGAACAATTCAATCTTTCTCCCGAAGTTTTTTCCTTTAATAACGCATTAGGGTGGTGCCCGGATTGTAAAGGGCGCAGCACGACACAAAATGTAGAATGTTCGAAGTGTAAAGGGAAGCGCTACAGTCCTGAAGTTGAGCAGCATAAGCTGGAGTTAAGGAATCAACCACATAGCATCTCTGATATCAATAGCTTAAGCATCGAAACCATCCTTTCACTTGCCGAGGAATTACATATTAGTGAAGCAAAACAACATATTCTCCAAAATTTGATTAATATGAATATCGGATACTTAACATTAAATCGCATTATGGGGACATTATCTGGTGGTGAATTAACACGTCATTATTTGGCTGAATTCATGGCTACCAGTGAAAATACCGTTATTATTATTGATGAAATCTCCGTTGGTCTTGACCATGAAACGCTTTTGAAAATTTTAGAACAAATTAAGCAATTAGGTTATAAGAATCAAATTTGGCTCATTGATCATTCGGATACGGTGCTTGATACAACAGATGAGCAATTGTTCTTTGGACCGGGCAGTGGTAAATATGGCGGGAAGATCGTCGAAGAATCACCTCGTCCAAAACCAATTCTATGGGAACAAAACCAGGCAATGCCAACTGATTATTATCAGTTTCAGGACCTGTACTGTCGGAATATTCAAATGGCCGAAATTCAAATTCCTAAGAACAGATTAGTCACTTTTACTGGCGAGTCTGGTTGCGGGAAATCAACACTTGTGCATGAGTGCATGTCCAAAGATTTTCAGAAACGTTATCCCAAAGATAAACTGGTTATGGTTGGGCAAGATCGCAACCAATCGATCACGAGCCGGTCAACCGTTGCTACTTTCCTTGATATTAAGAAGAAACTTACCAAGTATAACGAAGAGACTGAGGATGATATTTTCCAACGTTCGATCGAAGATATTATTGAAGAACTGCCGAACGAAGACATCGCTCGCAAACGATTGAGCTTATTGAATAAACTTGGACTTGGCTATCTGACATTAGAAAGAAAAACACAATCATTATCTACAGGTGAATTTCAATGTGTTCATTTAGTATCGGAGTTGTTTGCGAATTCAAGAAACCCGCATACGCTGTTTATTTTTGACGAACCTTCGAAAGGTTTATCTCAAAATATTTTAAACCAATTCATCGACAGTGTGAGGGTCATTCTGGAAGATGAATCTGTCTCCATCCTGATGATCGAACATAACGCCTATATGCTGGAAAGTTCGGATTTTATTGTTGATTTTGGCAAAAGACAGCCTGAACCGATTAGACACCTTGATGTTGTCCCACATGAGGAATACTATCGTCTTAAAAATAGGGAAGATCATGCAGCCCCTTTGCACATTTCTTCCGCTCTGAAGCAACAACAAGGTATTCAATACCTACAAGAAAATCAGATTAACTATTTTAAACAGGTAGAAAACATCTATAAAGGTGGTATCCTGAAAAGCTTATCTTCCATGGCACGCTTAATCTATGGTGAATACGAATCTGACAAAATTGCCCCTGTGATTGCGATTGATCTTGAACGTCACCTGTATAGTCAATATAGTTTTGTCTATGAAATCGGTGGGCTGATCAACCATATTGTAGCTTCTCATCCTACCAATAAAGATACAAGAAGCTTTGATTTCTATTATCAAGATAATCATTGTCCATGCTGCTCGGGTCGTCGTGTGATCGAAAGATTCGATATAGATATTCTTATTCAAGATAAAACAGTCCCATTCTGGGATGGCTTATTGTTGCCAGAAGTGATGGATGTCTTGAAATATTATCAGCATGCCAAGTTGCATTTCCTTTTCGCAGAGATACAGAATGAGCTAGGTCATGATATAAGTAAAAGTTATAATGAGATGACAGAAGCTGAAAAGAATACGTTCTTATATGGCTATTGGGAAAAATCATTTTATGATAAGGCAGGTAAGGCTTCGAGAACCTGGGAAGGCTTTAATTACATCTTAGGCCGTTACATGGTTATTTCGAAGAATCTTACGATTAAAGAAGCAATGAAAGCTTCAAGAGAAATGATTACCTGCCCCGTATGTCATGGAACCGTATTAAACCATCATAAAAAATTGAAATTTAATGGCTCGGATATTCGCGAGATAATTCAGCAGCCGCTGGATCAGGTTATCCAAAGCGTAGGCAATTTGCCAGAATTAGAAAAGTTAAAATCCATTGTTGGCGGTGACCTCGCGCTTTCGGAAGATGTCTCCTTACTGCCTAGGGAAACTCAGGTTGCCCTTAAAATGTACGAGCTGGAGCTTGCTAGCTTTGTGGGCTATGAAGTGGTTCTACAAAATGCAGTGCCTTTCTGGGACAAGATTAAAGGTAATCTTGATGCGATCAGCAGCAAAAACTTGATAACCATCTGTGATTTTGCCGATATTACGGAAACAAGAGAAACCATCATTGATAAATATTTCACCAATGGAAAATATAAAAAACTGACTTATGTCTACGAAGCCTTTGGTTATAGTAAGATTGTTACCCAAATTAATAAGATCAAAGCCAGTCATCCATGCCCATTCTGTGGCGGTAAGCGAGTCATTTCCGAAGATGGTCTCCATGATGGCGTACAGAAATTGTCGGTACCTTGTGTGAGTTGTTATGTAAGTGGCATCAATGATGAGGGACGCAAGGAAGTCGTCGAGGGTATAACCGTACAAACATGGCTTACTGGCAAAGTAAGTGATGTTGTTGATGCAAGTAAAGTGACGGAGTCCGTTGCAGATATTCCGATCTACAATCGTATTCGTGAATTGAACAAACAAGATATGATGGCCGTGTATCATAGCTTGAATTGATTATTAAGCGCTGACCTTCGGGTTAGCGCTTTCTATTCCATTTCAATATTCACTTGCGAGAATATTCCCAATGTGGTATATTGAATTCAGGAAGACAATAACTGTTACACACGAACAAGAAACGCATGTATTTACAGCAAGAGGACGGATGATGAGCATGGATCCTAACGTCATGAGTGCATTGGCAGAGCCTAACCGCATGAGGATTGTTGATCTTTTGCGTGAACGGCCACTCACTGTAGGGGAAATCGCGGAAAGGCTACAACTGCGTCAGCCTCAAGTATCCAAGCATTTGCGTGTACTTAGTGAGGCTGCCATCGTCGAGGTAAGGGTGGATGCAAATCGTCGTATTTACAAGCTGCTGCCTGATCCATTCCGAGAGATGAACGACTGGCTGGAGAACTACCGCGTCATCTGGGAGGAGCGGTATAACCGACTAGATGACTATTTACAGAAGCTTCAGGGCAATCATGTGCAGAAAGAACAGCAAGACTGATGGTTCAGGACTATTTTAAACAAATAATGAACATTCTAGGAGGAAGTTAAAAATGAAAAATCAAATGGTTTCCACAGTAGAGGACAAAGTTCTAATTCTTGAGCGTGAATTCAATGCCCCTCGTGAGCTGGTTTTCAAGGCATTTACTGAAGCAGAACATCTGAAACATTGGTGGGGTCCGAGAGGTTGGACACTTCCAGTATGTCATGTTGATTTCCGCGTCGGTGGGGTTTGGCATTATTGCATGAAGTGCGAAGACAAGAATCAGGGTGATTACTATGGTATGGAATCATGGGGCAAGGCAATTTACAGCGAAATCGTTGAACCGGAGAAAATCGTGTATGTAGACTTTTTCTCTGATGCGGAAGGCAATGAAACGGAGAATATGCCATCTACGCGCGTAACACTTACCTTTATCGAAACAGAAACGGGTACGAAAGTCATTAACCGCGGAGAATACGCATCAGCTGAAAATCTGCAACAGGTTATGGATATGGGTATGATGGAAGGGATCACGGATACTTGGAACAGACTTGGTGTACATTTGGAGTCCATTCAAAAAAATGCATAAATAATGGATGAGGTCGCTAATTAGCGGCCTTTTCTTTGTGGTTATGAAAAAAATGTCTGCAACACTTGAACATGACGTTACGTCATGTTTTATAGTATAGTTACCGGTAAAGAGCTAGCACAGCCAAAAGGAGATGATTATGAAGCAGCTTTGGAAAGTGGGAGAGCTTGCGAAACTAACAGGACTCACGATACGAACATTGCGATTTTACGATCAAATCAGCTTGTTCTCGCCTTCGGCGCATTCCGAATCGGGACACAGATTGTACAATGAGGCAGATCTGTCGCGACTGCAGCAAATTTTATCGTTAAAAGAGCTCGGATTATCACTGGATGAGGTCAAGTCCGTATTAACGGGCGAGCAATTCAGTCCACTGGAGATCGTTTCGTTGCAAATCGCCCGACTGAAAGAAAATATACGGATGGAACAGAATCTGTTGCTCGAACTGGAGTACGTATCTAATCTGATGTCGTTGAAAGAACCTGTAACGGTCGATGATTTTACCAAATTATTGGAAACCATGAAGAAGAGTCATGAAAAAGTAATCATTGAGCGTCGGTTGTCGTGGGAACGCCGCCTAGATCTGCTTGGCGAACTCCTAGACGGAAAATCCGATGAATCAAAACAAGGGAGCTGACAAGCATGAACGAACGTATTGCCATACATAACACTTTCGTCGTTGAACGTATTTACAAAGCCTCGCCGACACGTGTATTTGCTACTTGGGAGGATCCCAAATTGAAAGAGTTGTGGTTTTCTAAAGCGGATGAATTCGACTTCCGGGTTGGTGGTAAGGAAATGAGTCAGGGAGGCCCTCCAGGTGGACCCATATTCACCTTCGATGCCACGTATCAAGACATTGTTCCGAACGAGCGCATTGTTTATAGCTACACATTGGATATGGGTGAGAAGCGGATGTCGATTTCTGTGACAACTGTCGAGTTCAAGCCAGTGGGTACGGGGACAAAGTTGATATTCACTGAACAAGGCGTCTTCCTAGATGGCCATGATACACCAGAACAACGAGAACATGGGACTGCAATCATGTTGGACAATCTGGGGAAGCAGTTGGAAAACCTATAAACTTGCTTTATCAATATCAAAAAACCGGCCGAAAGGCTGGTTTTTTGTGTGTTCATAAAGAAAAAACTTCACACATATGTGAAGTTCTTAAGATCCTAAATTTTGAATTCGATTGATGAAGATTGTAATATCACTAATCGTTGTGAGTATTTGTGAATTTTGAAGTTTATCAAGTCATCTTTCACATTTGAGGTGCTTGTTGGGCGTATAGGAATATTGGAAAAATAAGTTCATTTCCAATGCAATGTGTGTTACAATTCTACCAAATCGTAACACTGCACACGTGAACATTGAGGGAGTGACTCATTTGAAGCATCGTTTATCCATGATTCTGATTGTATTAACCGTATTAACTTTGGTAACTGCTTGTACCAAACCAAAGCCTCAACCAGTTGCTGAAACAGCCAAGAAAGAGATTGTTCTAGCCATTGGGGGGGAGCCCGAGGCAGGATTTGATCCGACAACAGGGTGGGGGCGTTACGGATCACCTTTATTCCAAAGCACCCTGCTGAAACGAGACAAAGATTTGAATATTGTCAATGATTTAGCTACAGAGTATGAGGTAAGTCAGGATGGCTTGGTTTGGACAGTTAAGTTGCGTAAAGACGCCAAGTTCAGCGATGGTAAACCATTAACTGCAGGGGACGTGCAATATACGTACCAAGCCGCATCAGCAAGCGGTTCGTCCATCGATCTGAGCAACTTAAAGCATGTAGAAGTCTCCGATGAAACGACGTTAACGTTTACGCTCAAAGAACCTCAATCCACGTTTACACAAATGCTTGTATCAACAGGAATTGTCCCAAAACATGCACATGGTAAGGATTATGCGCTTAAACCGATTGGCTCAGGGCCGTACAAATTAATTCAATGGGATAAAGGTCAGCAATTAATCGTTGAAGCCAATCCAGATTATTACGGGAACAAACCATTTTTCCAGAAAATCACGTTCTTATTCCTCGGTGAGGATGCTGCTTTCGCTGCTGCGAAGGCGGGAACCGTTGACATGGCTGCCATTCCAGCAGCATTTAGCAAACAGGCAGTAAGCGGAATGGAATTGAAAGCTGCCAGAACAGTCGACAATCGAGGCATTATGTTTCCTTATGTGAAATCAGGTGGTAAGACGAAAGAAGGCTATCCAATTGGTAATGATGTTACGGCCGATTCAGCCATACGTAAGGCTATTAATATCGCGATAGACAGAAAGAGCCTAGTACAAAGTATTCTAGAAGGTCATGGTACACCAGCCTATACGCTGAACGACGGTCTTCCATGGTTCAACCAAGAGTCAGTTATCACAGATGCAGACATAAATGCAGCGAAAAAGCTGCTTGCTGATAACGGATGGAAAGATACGGATTATGATGGCATTGTTGAAAAAGGGGCATTAAAGGCAGCTTTCAATCTGCTTTACCCATCTAGTGATGTGACTCGTCAATCGCTTGCCATTGCTGCTGCGGATATGTTGAAACCATTAGGTATTCAGGTTAAAGCAGAAGGAAAAAGCTGGGACGAGATGGAGAAACAAATGCATGCTAGCCCAGTGCTTTTTGGCTGGGGCAGCCATGATCCGCTCGAAATGTACAATGTATACAGTAATAAGTTTGGCGGTGTAGAATACTACAATCCTGGATATTACAACAACCCGAAGGTTGAAAACTATATGACACAAGCATTACGGGCAACGAACGAGAAGGATGCTTGGGCATTTTGGAAAAAGGCACAATGGGATGGTGAAACGGGTTTAAGCGCCAACGGCGATGCACCATGGGCATGGTTAGTGAATCTAGATCATCTCTATTTGGTTAAATCTGGTCTCGATATCGGTAAACAAAAAATTCATCCGCATGGTCATGGTTGGCCTGTTACCGATAACATTGAGGAATGGCGATGGAACTCTTAAAACTTTTTCCATTTATCCTTCGTAAAGGACTAGGATTACTATTGCTGTTGCTCGCTGTGAGCGCCATTTCATTTATGCTAGTACACTTCTCTCCCATTGATCCTATTCAAGCTTATGTTGGCGCGGATATGATGAAGGTTAGTGCAGAACAGCGTGAAGCCATTGTGCAATATTGGGGGCTAAATGAACCGCCACTCCTTCGGTACTGGCATTGGTTGAGCGCTGTGGTGAGTGGTGATTTAGGCACATCTATGATTTACCGTCGGCCTGTGCTGGAGGTGATCGGTGAACGATTCGCCGCATCTCTTGCACTAATGGGGGCAGCATGGCTGTTGTCCGGACTGATCGGATTCGTATCTGGCGTATTAGCCGCAATGAATCGGAATACATGGGTTGATAAAGGTATCCGATGGTACTGCTACACCCTTTCCTCAACACCAACGTTCTGGGTTGGCTTGCTATTTATGCTGGTGTTTGCTGTATGGCTCGGCATCCTGCCCGTAGGACTTGCCGTTCCTGCTGGTACCACAGCAGATCAGGTTCAATTCATAGATCGAATTCGACATATGATCCTGCCTGTGCTGACACTTAGCGTGACAGGGATCGCAGCAATTGCACTGCATACGAGAGAAAAGCTAATCGATGTCACGGAAAAGGAGTACTGGTTGTTTGCCAGAGCTCGCGGCGAGCGAGGATTCACTATCTTTTGGAGGCATGGGCTGAGGAATGTGGCTTTGCCAGCTATTACACTGCAATTTGCGTCATTCAGTGAACTATTCGGTGGCGCTGTCTTAGCTGAACAAGTATTCTCTTATCCTGGATTGGGACAGGCTGCTGTAGAAGCAGGGCTTCGAGGAGACATCCCTTTGTTAATGGGCGTTGTATTATTTAGTGCACTATTTGTGTACTGCGGAAATGCGATGGCTGACCTAAGTTATCGTTTTATTGATCCGAGGATGAAGGAGGGAAGTCGTTCATGAAGCAACTTATGCGCGTCGGATTGGTGCTTCCCAAGCTTCATCATCGACTGAGATTATGGATTTCAACTATGATTGCTGTGTTCCTATTACTAACTTTGATCGCTATGTCTATGCGGCTTGATGCCTCGGGTTTAGCCACTAATTTGATGCAGCGTAATTTAGAGCCATCCACCATGCACCCATTCGGGACGGACTGGCTAGGCAGGGATATGTTTACCCGGACTATGAAAGGATTACTACTCAGTCTGAAAGTAGGGCTTACTGCCGGTATTTCAAGTGTTGTGATTGCCAGTATGATGGGAATTGCAGGAGCCGTCTTGGGTCAAGTTGTGAATCGTTTCATTAACTGGGTGACTGATTTATTCCTGAGTGTGCCTCATTTAGTAACACTGCTCTTGATTTCATTTGTGCTAGGTGGAGGGGCCAAAGGCATTATCATTGGCGTCGCGTTGACGCATTGGCCAGCCTTGTCGAGGGTTATTCGCGCTGAGGTTATGCAGATTCAAACGGCTCCTTATGTTGTTATCTCTCGTAATTTCGGCAAATCCCGTTGGTGGATCGCAACTAGGCATATCATTCCTCACCTGATTCCACAAATATTGGTGGGAATCATTCTGATCGTTCCTCATGCCATCTTACATGAAGCTTCGATTACTTTTCTTGGGATGGGTCTATCGCCGCATGAGCCTGCAATTGGTATCATTTTGTCGGAATCGATGCGTTACTTATCTTCGGGCCTGTGGTGGTTAGCCTTGTTTCCTGGCTTATGCTTATTAGTACTGGTACGGACATTTGCTATGCTAGGTGAAAATTTAAAACAATTCGTGAACCCACAACAGACGCATGATAAATAAGCACGGACATCTAAGTGAGAGGAGGTCGATTATGCTAGAAATTAGCAAGCTTTCTATTCGGTTTAATCGGCTGGATCGCCGCCTGCGACAGGTGCATACAGAAACCATACATAATCTTCATCTATCCGTTACAGCCCAAGAGATTCTAGCCGTTGTAGGTTCCAGCGGTTCTGGTAAAAGTCTACTCGCACATGCCATATTAGGTATTCTCCCCAGTAATGCGCAAGTCACGGGTAGCATCCAATTTAAGGGTGAAGAATTGACGCCAGATAGACAAAGACGGATACGTGGGAAAGAAATCGCGCTCATCCCACAATCTGTTCAGTATTTGGATCCATTGATACGCGTCGGTGAGCAAGTGCAGCAATCCGTTCGTCAAGGTGATCCGGTAGCACTTAGGCGGAAGGCTTTTAACAAGTATAACCTCGCTGATTATGTGGCAAAATGGTTTCCCTTCCAGTTATCCGGTGGCATGGCTCGTAAAATTCTTGTCTCAACCGCAACGGTTAGCGGAGCTAGATTGTTCATCGCCGATGAGCCAACACCCGGACTTGATACTTTAGCAATGACGGAGACATTGAATCGTTTCCGTCTATTGGCGGAGGACGGCTGCGCGGTGATGCTGATCACACATGATATCGAGGCTGCTTTAACTGTAGCGGATAGAATTGCCGTGTTATATGCGGGAACGGTTGTGGAAATTGCGCAGCGCAGCGATTTTACGGGTAACGGGGAGAGACTGCGACACCCCTATACAAAGGCGTTATGGAAAGCACTCCCAGGTCAACAATTTGTTGCTATCCCTGGCTCTCAACCATTACCGGATGCATTACCGAAGGGGTGCGTGTTTGCTCCGCGTTGTTCGTCAGCAACAATCGAATGTGAAGAGTCTTCACCAGAGCCGCGTACACTGAGGAACGGAGAAGTGAGGTGCTTGCATGCCACTTGAGGGGAAATCACTTGGCTATCGTTATAACAAAGGGGCATGGGTTTTGCAGCAAATGACTATTCGTATGGAAGCTGGCGAGTTTGTCGGACTTGTCGGGCCAAGTGGTTGCGGCAAATCTACGCTTGGTAAATTACTTGCGGGACACCTTCAACCCACGGAAGGTCATGTTCTTCTAGACGGCGGTTCGATACCTTCTGGTGTACGAAATCCTGTGCAATTAGTTCTTCAGCATCCTGAACAGGCGGTGAACCCCAAATGGAAGCTGCGGAGAACATTGGCGGAGTCGGGCAAAATTGACGAACATATGTTATCGGAGCTAGCCATTGAGGATGCGTGGTTAAATCGCTACCCTAGCGAACTATCGGGTGGAGAATTGCAGAGAATATGCGTTGCTAGGGCGCTCGGATCCGGCACTCGTTATTTGATCGCAGATGAAATGAGCACCATGCTCGATGCCATTACGCAAGCACAAATTTGGCAGTCGGTGCTGAAATGGGCTGAGCGAAATCATACAAGTATACTGGTCATTAGTCATGAGCATCAATTAGTGAATAGATTATGCAGTAGAGTAGTGGAGTGGCAGAGTTAAAAAATCTCTAATGTTTTACTAAATTTATGACGACAATATGATAAAATTAAATTAGTAAATGACATAGATGATTTATCCTCTGGGGGGAAGCTTCATGTTATCGCGTAGACAGTTTATTAAAAGATTGCTTGCAACCGCATTCGCATTAACGGGTGTCGGTGCACTGCTCAAACAATCATTAAAGGGATCTGATACGAAAGTAGCGGTGACGGATGCCTCGCAGGAGCACATAATCCCGCAAGTATCCGCACATCCGGTTTCGGTGGACTCCAACAATCATCGATTATTACTCTCATTTTTCCTACTTAGCGATGTGCATATTTCCAACAATGGCACCACTACGATTATTGATAAGCTTCATTCGGCATTGAAAGATATCACTCATTTTGAGTCGCCCGTAGATACGATCGTATTCGGCGGGGATATCACGGATATAGGCCGGGATCAAGATTACAAGCTTTTCCGAAAAGTATTAGACAACTACAAATTACCGCCTCTCTACGCGAATATGGGCAATCACGACTATTACGACATTTGGATAAGCAGTAAGGGAGATTGGTCCGCGGAAACTGTCCCCAACGGGAAAACTGATGCGATGTCCCGTGAACGCTTCATGAAGTTTTTTGGCTATAAAGATAAGCCTTACAAAGATGTCTGGATGAATGATGTACATCTGATTATGATGTCGCAAGAGACCTATGTGCAGGAGAACCCTGAGGTGGGGGAGGGTGCATGGTATTCGGATAAGCAGCTTGCCTGGCTCGAAAATATGATGAAAACGCATGAAGATGGAAAGCCAGCTTTCGTCTTCATCCATCAACCACTGCCGGCACCCGATACAGAAGGGAAACCGCCTCAATTGCTCCGAGCCAAAGAGTTTCGGGCAATCTTAGCGCCTTATAAGAATGTTTTTGTCATGTCCGGGCACACCCATCGTAACTTCGCAACGGAAAATCACTATAACACACAGAACACCTTTCACTGGTTCAATAATGCTTCTGTCGGTAAAACACGCAGTACGGACAATCCCAATTGTGCGCAAGGCATGTATGTTCAAATCTACACCAACGAAGTTGTGGTTCGTGGCCGGGAATTTTCGGATAAGACCTGGATCGAATCGGCAACATACACCGTACCCATGGTTCATGCCAAACAAGCATAGTTGTATGATCATATAAATGGTATTTAGGGGAAAGGACATGCACATGGGGCATGTCTTTTTATATTATCCCGTGCTCCGCGCGAATAGATGGATTTAATACAGTTAAATTTGGGGATTTCTCGTCGAAAATTAGATTAGATGGATAAGCTACAGGTAATTTTAGACATTTTACTCGATAGGCACAAAAGTGGCAGTTTTAACTACATATTTTACAGTTAATTCGAATTTCAGAGGGAATTCCCTTTAAATAGATGTAAATTTTCCACTTAATACAAATAAACAGGCTATATCCGCCAGTGAATACTAAACGACATTTTCATCTTATTTATTTACCATGGTACAATTAGTTGCTATCGCGTAGTTTAACGGATTCTGAGGAGGCGTTGTAGTTGGATATCAAACGAATATTAGTGACCGGGCGAATGTATAAAGAGCTTGAAAAGCTTGCTTCAATGGACACGAAGAGGGAGTATCTGTTTCTTTCAGAGACGGAAGTATGTCCGAATCACTTCGACTGGGCGGATGGTTATGTGGCCTTTAAACCGACGGAGTCGTTTCATTTCGGTAAATTGCTGTGGATTCATGCGCTTGGAGCCGGCGTTGATGCATTTATATTTGATCGCGAATGGAAAAAGGATGTCATGTTAACGCGTACGGTCGGCAATTTTGGGCGGAAAATAGGGGAATATTGCTTAAGCTATCTACTTGCCGATTTACAACGTCATGATATATTCCAGCATGCTCAGTCCCAAAGGCAATGGCTGCCATCACAGCAGAAGCTGCTGCATGAATTGAATATCGTCATTATCGGAACAGGTACGATTGGCGAGGAAGTGGGGAGGATGCTTAGCAATTTTGGAGTAAATATATACGGAATTTCTCGCAGTGGCGCAGCGAACCGTCATTTTAACAAGGTACTTCCGATTACCGAAGTGCACCAGGTGTTACCTCAAGCCGATTGGGTCGTAAACACGTTACCCCTAACACCAAGCACGGAACGTTTATTTGAAAGACGCTTATTTTCCTACATGCAGGGTGCTGGCTTTATTAATGTTGGTAGGGGCGCTTCGGTGGATGAGAACGCACTACTGGAAGCGATTGAACTGGGACAGGTGCGTAGAGCAGTTCTTGATGTGTTTAGGGAGGAACCTCTACCCGTACTTTCGCCGTTGTGGGCTCATCCGAACGTGGTCATTACGCCGCATATTTCTGCTGTTACAGGGGTGGATGAAGCAATTGAGGGATTGCTCGCTGTGCTTGGAGAAATCGATAATGGACAAGAGCGAGTTAGCCAATCGGTGGATGTACAACGAGGTTATTAGTTCTTTATGAGTTGTATTCCTGTAAAATTAGGAGCCAATCTAATAGTTATAGAACTTTATTACGGAGCCCATTTTGGGCTCTTTTTGACGTTTGAGAGATTAGAATTCCTATGATAAATTAGGCCATCGACGAGCCTGTTAATCTTCAGGTGTTGGATAATTATTTGAGCGGATCTTCTCTACGATTGCTGAAGGCGGCGAATGGGGAAGAGGCGCTGGCGCTTATCGAACAGCAGGTACCTGATCTCCTGCTACTGGATGTGCTGCTGCCTGATATGAACGGCTACGACATTTGTCGTCGTCTTCGCGAACGATATGACGAAAGTACTTTGCCGATCATCCTGCTAACGGCCAAAGGACGATTGGTCGATCTACTGGAAGGCTTCGATGCTGGGGCAAATGATTACATCGTCAAACCGTTCACCCGTCATGAACTGCTGGCACGTGTAGGCATTCAAATGAAGTTGTCGCGCTTCACATTAGAGTTAGAACGGATGGTTCAGGAGCGTACCTCCGAACTGGAGTTTACGACGAATCGCCTTCGAGAATCCGTCCGTGAAACGGCTGAGACGCTTAACGAATTGACGCTAATGGAAGAGCGGAACCTGCTCGCCCAGGAAATTCATGACCACGTCGGACACACGCTAACCACCTCCATCGTACAGATGGAGGCTGCCAAAATGCTGCTCGAACGCGGCGATCCCCGCGGCAACGATAAGCTGGCGCTTTCGCAGCAGCTGGTCCGTAAAGGGCTGGACGATATTCGTGAGTCTGTCCGTACTTTGAAGCAGCAAGGAGTGGATTTCCAGCTGGAACCCGCGCTTAAGCAGTTGCTGGCACAAACGGAGGAAGTAGCAGGGATGAAAGTCGACCATGCCATTTCACCGCTTCCGCCGCTAAGCTCCATGCACAAAAAAGCGATCTACCACGCGCTCAAAGAAGGGCTAACCAACGGAATTCGCCACGGCCGCTGTACTAGCTTCCAGTTTAAACTTAATACTAGTGATGACAAACTGATCTTCTCGCTTTGGAACGACGGAGAGCGCTATGAGGCGACTGCCTTGGGCTTCGGTCTTCAGTCGATGATGGAGCGAATCACGCAATTGGGGGGCAGTCTTCGGATATCCCGGGACGTGGAGCAGGGAGCAGACGGGTGTTTGTTAGTCATTGAGTTGCCAGTCGTAGGAGTCAAGTAGAAGGGAAGTGAGATAGTCGAAATAATCGACTATCTCGCAAGAAACTGGCGCCTGCGAGGGTGAGATAGTCGAAAAAATCGACTATCTCGCAAGAAACTGGCGCCTGCGGGGGTGAGATAGTCGAAATAATCGACTATCTCGCAAGAAACTGGCGCCTGCGGGGGTGAGATAGTCGAAATAATCGACTATCACGCAAGGAATCAGTGCCTAGGGAAGTGAGATAGTCGAAATAATCGACTATCTCGCAAGAAATCAGCGCCTGTTGGGGTGAGATAGTCGAAATAATCGACTATCTCACAAGAAATCGGCGCCTGCGGAGGTGAGATAGTCGAAATAATCGACGATCTCGCAAGGAACCAGCGCCTGCTGGTGGGAGATAGTCGAAATAATCGACGATCTCGAGTAACTTCACCAGCGATGGAATAAAATCGAACTCCTTCGGCAACAAAAAAAAAGGATTCCCCGCCACATACATGGCTTTGGGAATCCTATTTGCTATGCTTATGCCTCGCGCTCCAGCTCCTTGCGAACGATCGGCGCGACTTTCGTGCCGAGCAGCTCGATCGTGCGCAGCAATTCATGATGCGGCAGTGTGCTAACATCCGCATGCAAGAGGAATCGCGTTATGCCGAGGTTCTTGCGGAGCAAGATGATTTTCTCCGCTACATACTCGGGATCGCCGACGTACAGTGCACCGCGAAGGCTTCGCGCTGCATCGAACGTGTCACGCGTGTAGGGCGACCAGCCGCGCTCACGGCCAATCGTGTTCATCATGGCTTCCGTTGCTGGGTAGAACAAGTCGGCCGCTTTCTCACTAGTATCCGATATGAAGCCGTGCGAATGCGTCGCGATCTGCAACTTGCTTACGTCGTGACCCGCTTTAGCGGCCGATTCCTTGTATAGATTGACTAGCGAAGCGAACCTCTCCGGCATACCGCCAATAATCGCAAAGACGACTGGCAGTCCTAGTATGCCAGCGCGAATCGCGGAATCCGGATTACCGCCAGTTCCGATCCATACGGGTAACGGCTCTTGTACAGCTCGCGGATAAACGCCTAAGTTATTAATGCCAGCGCGATGGCCGCCTTTCCAGCTTACTTTCTCTGTTTCGCGGATCGCGAGCAGGAGCTCCAGTTTTTCCTCAAATAGGCTGTCGTAGTGGTTTAAGTCGTATCCAAAAAGCGGAAAAGATTCGATAAAAGATCCGCGGCCCGCCATAATTTCTGCGCGTCCATTGGATAATCCGTCTAAGGTGGAGAACGCTTGGTAAACGCGAACTGGATCATCCGAAGATAACACCGTCACGGCGCTCGAGAGGCGGATTCGTTTGGTCGTGGAAGCAGCTGCCGCCAAAATAACAGCCGGTGCTGAGCTCGCATAATCTGCTCGATGATGTTCGCCAATGGCATAAACGTCTAGGCCAACTTGATCGGCCAAATTTATTTCCTCTACCGCTTGACGGAGCCTTTCCGCATGTGTGATGCCATTAGCTCTTGGAGCAGCCTCGAGAAATGTGCTTATTCCTATTTCAAAAGTTGATGTTGTATGGTTGGACATATTAAATCGCTCCTTTCAGATTAACTCTATTATACTATAATATATAATGTAACTCAAGAAAAGTAAGCAAGTTACTAAGCGCATCCATTCAATCTTCTCTCATCTGTTTCTTACCGTAAACTCGAAAAAGCTTTACAAAAGACATAAAGTGATGTCTGATTATACATGTTGTCTATCAAATTCACATATCGCTCAGGAGGTTAAGTATGCAAACAGGAAATCGCATGTTTCGAACAGAAGTGGTAAATGGGTGGGGACGTCTTCCAGAAGGTCAGACTTTTGGTTATACGCATGGCATTGTTGCCGATTCGGAAGACAATATTTACGTACTTCATACAGGCGTGCCGAATATGTCGGTATTCAGTCGTTCAGGCGAATGGATCAAATCGTGGACTGTTGAAGGTATAGAAGCCAATGCACACGGTTTATACCTCCATAAAGAGCATGACGGTGAATATTTGTACATGACGGATTGTGGACTTGGGACAGTGGTAAAAACAACACTTAACGGTGAAGTCGTACTTCGTTTGACTCCGCCTGATCTAGGTGACGTTTACTCTGATGAAAAAAAATACAAGCCAACTGATCTGGCTGTCGCGCCAAACGGCGACATTTATGTGACGGACGGCTACGGTCAGCATTGGATTCATCAGTATAATGCCCAAGGAGATCGTATCCATTCTTGGGGTGGAACAGGAAGTGAACCTGGCTTAATGAAATGCCCCCATGGCATTTCCGTTAAACTCACGGGCAGCGAACCTGAGCTCTATGTTGCTGATCGAGGGAATCATCGCATTCAAGTATTCACACTAAGTGGAGATTTCAAGCGTTTTATCGACAATGATATGGATATGCCATGCTCCTTCTATTTTCATGAGGGACTCATGTTCTTCCCCGACTTACATAGTAGGGTGACTGTATTCAACTCGGAAGATGATTCACTTGTCGCTCATCTTGGTGAAGATCAATTAGCCTACAAACAGCAAGGTTGGCCTAATTTACCCAAGGAATATTATCGGGATAACCGCTTTAGTTCACCTCATGGCGTCTGTGTAGATTCACTGGGAGATGTCTATGTGGCCGAGTGGATTATCGATGGGCGTATAACGAAGTTGCGTCGTGTATAACGACATATAACAGAATTTAAGTAAGGCTGCCTGGTTTGAGGCAGTCTTTTTTCTTTTTTGCAGAACCATCAAATGGTGACATCAGTCTGTATTTTGCTTACCCAATCGGATAAGTAAAGGTTCAAAGTTTCGATTTTGATGACGCTGTTCATGTTTTGATGGGTATTCAGACGATAGGATATCGGAACATAATTAAGTAGTGCCCTCTTGTCAGAGGCGATCGAGGGTTTTCATTTTTGAAACACGAGGGGGCAATCGAATGGCTAGAATCTGCATTGTTGACGATGAACCAATCATCGGAGTTGGCCTCAAAACGCTGATTGAAGAATATAAACGATTTAATGAAATCGACGTATTTACGGATGGCGAGTCCGCCTTGTCGAACATTATGGCTAACCCTCCTGACGTCGTGTTGACAGATATACGAATGCCTCGGATGGACGGGCTAGAGCTATGCCGACATATACAGCAACTAAAGTTATCAACCAAAGTTGTCGTCCTTTCTGGATACGGAGATTTTGCCTATGCGCAAAAATGTATGTCCTACGGTGTACAAGAATATTTACTGAAGCCAATTACAGAAATCGAGCTTTTTCCAATATTGAATAAAATGCTATCCATGCGGGAAGCTGCACTTATTTCCTTTACTCATTTTGAACAATGGATCGATCAATTAGAAGAAGCGATTTGGATGATGGACAAAGTACGGGTCGATGAATTGCTTGATGAGGGCAAACGGGAGTTGTTCGATGTTGATACGGAGCTCCAACAACACCTGCGGGTATCCGACGCAGTAAAGTTACTTCACAAGAAACTGAATGCCAGAGGGGCATACAGGGTTGAGGTGAAACCATTTGTAGAGGAGCATACAGTCATCACGATTACGTACGAAAGGTTTCAGGTGGAAATAAGAAGCTGGATTCAGCGGCTGAGCGAATATCGCAATCATGAGAGAATCGATGTACTGGAGGCAGCGATTCAATATATTGATGAGCATCTCTTCGAGGATGAGCTTTCACTGGAGAAAGTTGCAGGGAAGCTAGGACTAACGCCGACCTATTTCAGCCATTATTTTAAGAAACATACGAACGAAACCTTCGTGCAACACCGGATGCGCAAACGCATTGATCGAGCTAAACAACTGCTTGCCGTACCCCATTACAAAATTATCGACATTGTAGCCGAGGTTGGTTACGAGAGCTACCCGCATTTTACGCGCGTATTTAAAAAGGCAACTGGATATTCCCCCACCGAATATCGCGGACTGCTCGGGATCAAGTAATGAATAGCAGACTTGTTCGTAAGGTTTACATCTACTTCGTCATTATTATCACGTTAGCCTTGGTGACGGTGGGGGTTACCGGCTATTGGCGATCGTCCAACGAACTGGAGAACCAGTATGAAGGGCTGTTGACTCAAATCGTTGATAATGTCCTACATGAAACCGATCTATTTCTGAAAAGCTATGAGAGGGCTACACTTTCAATTTTAATTTCACCTGTAGTGAAAGAGGCGCTAGATCTTCCCTACCATGCTACTTCAGGGTTTTATTCTTCCGAAATAGCGATGAAGGGAGTATTTCAACCCGTTCTCATTAACAATCCAGAAATCTCGATGACATACATCGTCGGTTACAACGGGTTCCAAGCAACCGATTTCAATGCTCACATTGTCCCTTTTAATTACAAGGGTTTTGATGAATATGTGGAACAGATGAAGGATGACGATACGATTAACGGGAAGCTCACGATCAAAGATTCCGGATTTCTAGACGGTCATCTCACACTCATACGCAAATTGGCGGATCGAACCTCATCTACCTTATTTAAAGGGATCATGGGTTTTGAGCTCAAAATTGGGGAGTTAAACACGCTCTGGAAGGGTATTAAACTCGGGAACTCGGGGTATTTTTTTATCGTTAACGATCGTGGGAAAATACTGTATCATCCGGATTCGAGCCGAATCGGGAAACAGCTCGATGGCATGCATTTCAATACGGTTGAAGCCAAAACAGATCAAGTATTTGAATTGCCCGGAGAACCGGGGCGAGTATTTTTCAGCAGAAAATCCGATTACTCCGGTTGGACGTTAGTGGCAAGCATGTCCATTTCTGAACAGCGACAGCCCATTTCCGATTTGCGGCAAACGATATTAATTGTAGGTATCATTACTTTGTTTTTGGCCACATTCCTAGCTTATCGATTCGGTCAATCGATTGTTCGTCCTGTTCGATTATTGGAGAATGGCATGCGTCAGACGGCAAAAGGTCTATGGACTCGAGTACCACTCACTGGGAGCTTAGATGAAATGGACCAGCTAATCATCAGCTATAATACGATGGTCTCTCGGCTGGAAGAGTTGGTTGAGCGGGTTTACGAGACCGAACTGCGCAATCAAGACAATATGATGAAACGGCAGCAAGCGGAGTTTCAATCCCTGCAATTACAGATTAACCCGCACTTTTTGTACAACACGTTGGAAATTATTATTTGCTATGCTGTCATCCAAAAATCCAGCGAAATCAAAGACATTGTTCGTTCTCTGTCGTATATGCTGCGTTATTCCATCCGTACTGACTTGGAGGAAATTACGGTAGCGAATGAGCTCAAACACATTCTGTACTTCATGTCGATTATGAAATATCGCAACCAGCGCGAATTCGAGATTGATGTTCGGATCTCTACGGATTATTTGCTGGACAGCATGGTTCGTTTGACGCTGCAACCCTTGGTGGAGAATGTATTTAAGCATGCGTTTCCCTATGGAATCGAGGATAAGCACACAATCATTATAGACGCTTGGAAGAATGAAGCGGATTTTTATGTCATCGTTCAAGATAATGGCTGCGGTATCGAAGCCGAATCCCTACTGCAATTAAACACACGACTCCTGAATAGCCGACAGGAGAAGCTGGTGGATACGCAACCCACATTCGAAGGCAGCATCGGACTGCTCAATGTGCATAACCGAATTCAGATGGTTTTCGGGCAGCAGTATGGACTTTCTGTTCAAAGCGAGCAGGGGAGCGGCACGAAAGTTACGATTCACATGCCAACTTCCAGTGCAAAAAAAGTCATAGCGGTGTAAATGAACACAATGCTTGGCGCACCTTGCTTTTTGTATGCTGTAGACAGATGTACATTACACATACCGAGTTATGGTCATCGACTAGGGAGGGATTTATGGACATATCGGCTAGTAAAAGTGGCACACGATCTGCAGTTTTCGTGAAAAAGGAAAATTACTTGTTTAGGCTTAAGAAAAATGCATCCAACCATTGGCAGCTTTACGTGCTAATGCTGCTGCCCATTATTTATTTGATCATTTTCAAATACGTGCCGATGTATGGTGCTGTGATTGCGTTCAAAAATTATATTCCCACAAAAGGGGTATGGGGCAGTGATTGGGTTGGGCTGAAGCATTTTGATCGTTTTTTTCATTCGTATGAATTTGTGCGGATTATGAAGAACACAGTCGTTCTCAGCCTCTATAGTTTACTTGCGGGGTTTCCGTTCCCCATCATACTCGCGCTTTCCTTGAATTACGTTAATTCTCGTTTCTTTAAAAAATCCGTGCAAATGATCACCTATGCGCCGCATTTTATCTCTGTCGTTGTCATGGTAGGTATCATTTTGCAAATGATGGATCCTCGGGTAGGCCTGATCCAGAAGATTATGAAGTATTTCGGACTGCCTACCATCAATTTCATGGGTATACCCGAGTGGTTTTCACATGTTTTTGTCTGGTCCGGTACTTGGCAAAATGTTGGATTCTCCTGCATCATTTACTTGGCAGCGCTTGCAGCTGTCGATCCTTCGCTCCACGAGGCAGCTGTTGTAGATGGCGCGAATAAAGTACGGCGAATGTGGCACGTCGATTTGCCTGGTATTCTGCCGGTTGCGGTCATTCTGCTCATCATGAACACCGGCCATGTGTTAGACATCGGCTTCGAAAAGGTGTTGCTGTTGCAGAATCCGCTGAATATGAGCTCATCGGAAGTCATCGATACCTTTGTGTACAAAGTCGGTTTGGCATCAACCGCAATCAATTATTCCTATTCATCTGCCATTGGGTTGTTTAAATCGGTCATTAATTTGATCCTGCTCGTTCTCGTTAATCGAATAGCTAGACAATTAGGGCAAACCAGTCTGTGGTAAAGGAGGCGCGTCAATGACGGGAAGCATTAAGGAAAGTGCAGATGACAGACTTTTTACAATTCTGAATTACATCATCCTATTTATTTTTACTATTACGATTCTATATCCGTTGATTTATATTGTCAGTGCTTCCTTCAGCTCATCCACCGCGGTTATTTCCGGCAAAGTCTGGTTGTATCCGATTGAGCCGACGCTAGCGGGTTATGAAGCAGTATTTAAGCATCGCTTGATCATGTCGAGCTTCTTGAATTCCGTATTTTATACCGTGGTGGGAACAACCATCAATGTCCTGTTTACACTCATTGCGGCATATCCGCTTTCGCGAAAAGATTTTATGCCACGTAATGCCGTCATGGCGTTGTTCGTATTCACCATGATGTTTTCAGGGGGATTGATCCCGTCGTATCTGGTTGTGAAAGAGCTTGGTATGATCGACACAAGGTGGTCATTAATTATTCCAGGAGCGCTCGGTGTGATGAATATGATCATTGCCCGCACGTATTTTCAAACGACCATTCCCGAAGAATTGCTTGAAGCCTCTCAAATGGATGGCTGTAGTGATTTTACATTTGTACGAAAGATCGTACTTCCCTTGTCAGGCCCTATCATAGCAGTCATTTCCTTGTTCTATGCAGTAGGGCATTGGAACCAATACTTTAGCGCATTGCTCTATTTGAAACATCAAGAGTTGTACCCGATTCAATTGGTGTTAAGGGATATTTTGGTGCAAAACGAGGTCGATGCGTCGATGATAACCGACCTTGCAGATCAGGCTGCAAAAGATGGTCTGCGGGAGTTGTTGAAATTTTCCCTTATCGTCGTGTCTACGCTGCCCGTGCTCATCATCTATCCATTCATACAAAGGCATTTTGTCAAAGGCATGATGATTGGTTCATTAAAAGGCTAAAGGGAGGTTTTTACATGAAAAGAGGGTTAAAAGCTTTAGTAGCAATTACGGCATCGTCATTAGTACTTCTAAGCGCATGTTCGGACAGCGGATCGAAGGAGGCTGCCAAGCAGACGGAAACCATCGTCGATGATCAAGTAACACCAGCGGGCCAATTCCCGATCACGAAAGAAAAGACAACACTCAAAGTGATGGTCAAAGGCTCCAGCATTGTCGAAAACTTCGCAACAAACGAGTTCACCAAGTGGTTAGAAGAGAAAACGAACATTCATATCGATTGGGAAGTGGCTCCGGAAAAAACATTTGCAGAGAAGCTCAACGTTTCACTCGCAAGTGGTGATTACCCAGACGTGCTGCTTAACATGAGTGTATCGCCGATTCAGCAATCGATTTATGGGAAGGACGGCGTCTTTATTCCGCTGAATCCCTACATCGACAAATATGGTGTTGAAATGAAAAAGATGTTCGAACAAGTTACCTATGTGAAAGATCTGATTACGATGCCTGACGGTAAAATTTATTCGGTTCCACAGGTCAATGATTGTTACCATTGCTCACTTGGTCAGAAAATGTGGATTTATAAACCTTGGCTTGATAAACTTGGGTTAAAAATGCCAGAAACGACGGAAGAGTTTTATCAAGTACTCAAAGCTTTTAAAGAAAAAGATCCGAATGGAAATGGTAAAGCAGATGAGATCCCGCTTGTGGGTGCAACGAATGGACCCTCCTCTACGTTAGATCTATTTCTGCCAAGTGCATTTATCGAGAAGGATTTCAACCTGCGCTTTGTGAAGGATGGCAAGGTCCAAGTTGCCTATAATCAACCTGAGTGGAAAGAAGCTTTGAAGTACATGAATAAAATGTTCGCCGAGGGCTTAATTTCCCCGCAAACGTTTACGCAAGATAGAAACCAGCTGAAACAAATGGGGATGAACCCGGAAATTCCAATTCTGGGAGCCATTGCGTCACAAAATCAGACGGTATTCGTCGAAGTGGATAACGCGAGATTCAAAGATTACGTCTCCGTTCCTCCGCTCAAAGGGCCAACAGGGATACGTTCTACAGCCTACAATCCTTATGCGGTTTCTGCAGGACAATACGTCATTACGAATAAAGCGAAAAATCCGGCTGCCGCATTCCGTATGGCTGACTTGCTGCTTTCGGAAGAAGCGACACTCCGCAGTACACAGGGACGTCCAGATCAAGAGTGGGTGCGTCCTGCCCAAGGTGAGCTTGGCGTTAACGGTAAGCAAGCGGTATGGAAACCGATCGTATCGTTTGGCAAGCTGCAAAACATACATTGGGCGCAAGCAGGACCTTCGCTGCGTACGAACGAGTTACGCTTAAGCGTAGCGGCGGATCCGAAAAATTCACTTGAACTTATTTTATATAATGAAACGAAAAAATACGAACCTTTTGGAACGAATCCGAGCAAGATTGTACCGCCATTGTTCTTCACAAACGAACAGGCCGAGGAACTATCTACGCTTGAGAAGACATTGACCGATTACAGAACTGAATTTTTCGCCAAAACAGTTACAGGCTCACTAGACGTTGAGAAAGAGTGGAACAACTACTTAAGCACGTTGGACAAAATGAATATTAAACGCTACTTGGAAATTTACCAACAAGCTTATACCCAATTTAAAGCTAAGAAATAGAAACAGAAATAGAAATAGATCACATCCAGATCATACAGAATGATGTGGCAAGGGAGAGCGTGTTTAACATGAAAGAGAAAACGATTAAGACGGATTTAGCTGAACGACCTCATGTCGTATTTCTTATAGCGGACGATCATCGTGGTGAAGCTATCGGAGCTTACGGCAATGAAGCCGTGCGGACGCCGGTGCTGGATTCGCTGGTAGCCAGCGGGACAGCATGTCGGAATACACATATATTCGGTGCTCTAACCGGAGCGGTTTGCGCGCCAAGCAGAGCATGCGTCCATACCGGTATTCCGCTCTTCCGAGCGACGATCGGCAAGGATATGACGAACCGGGAACATTCGAGCGTAATTCGCTCGGATGTTCGGCTCATGCCGCAGACAATGCGCGATGCTGGGTATCGTACACATGCGGTCGGCAAATGGCACAACGACAAGGCAAGCCTCGCCCGGAGTTTCGAAGGGGGAGATAAGCTGCATTTTCACGGGATGAGCGATCATACCCATGTTCCTGTGTTTGATTATGACCCGTCTGGGATGTATCCGAAGGAACAGGAATATATGGAACATACGTTCTCAACTGAGTTGTTTACCAACGCAGCCGTCAACTTTATCGAGGATTATGAGGAAAAGCAGCCATTTTTCCTGTATGTCGCTTATACAGCACCGCATGATCCGCGAACCGCGCCTGAGCCGTATGCAAGTATGTACGACAAGTCTGATATAACGCTGCCTCCGAACTTTATGCGAGAACATCCATTCGATACAGGGGATATGGTCGTGCGGGACGAAAAACTTGCGGGGTGGCCGAGGGACGAGGACGAAATTCGGCAGCATATGGCCGATTATTACGCGATGATAAGCCACATGGATGCGCAAATTGGTAGGGTCATTGAAGCGCTGAAGGCTAAGGGCATCTATGACAATACGCTCATCGTCTATACTGCGGATCATGGCTTGGCAGTCGGGCAACACGGACTGATGGGCAAGCAGAACCTTTACGAACATAGCGTGCGCATCCCGCTTATTTTCCGAGGCCCGGGTGTGCCGCAAGGCAACCAGGTGCATGCGCTGGCCAGTAATATCGATATATTCCCAACAGTTGCCGGGCTATGTGAGGTCGACTTGCCTGAGGAAACCGAAGGCATATCACTGCATCCCATCTTCTCAGGAGAAAGCGTTGGTGATCGCGGAATCGTAGGCTCCGTTTATCGAGATTTGCAGCGAATGGTAACGGATGGTCGATGGAAGTTGATCCGATATTATCGCTCGCCAATTACTAACACAGGGACGGAACGAATCCAGTTGTTCGATCTACAAGACGATCCATGGGAAACGCATGACTTGTCCGCAGAGCCTGAGTATGCTGAGCACATTAAACGGCTTGCCTCTGAATTAGTAGCTTGGATGCATGCTTCCAGTGATATTTTGCAAGATAAGCCCGTGATTCCAGTTCTCGTATAGATTGAAAGGTGAAATGAACATGCAAACCATTGAAATCAATAACGCTTGGTTTCGGGGTGCCGTTTCCATTGAAACGAATGAAAACGGACTTCAACCTTGGCGTTTACCTCACGACCAGCTCCGCTTATATGCATCTAAATTAGTGGAGAAAGCAGGTGAAGCAGCGGGTGTAAGACTTGCTTTTCTAACCGACTCCAGGACAGTGGGTCTACACGTCGCATCTGAGGATCAAGATAGACAATTTGACATTGTAATTGAAGATGAATACATCGGAACCAAGACTCTCCTTGCTGGTGATGACCTCTGTTTATTTTCAAACTTACCAGACAGTATGAAGCGAGTTGACTTATATTTTCCGCAATATGCTGTCGTCACTGTGAAATCTCTCAAGGTTGATGTGGGGGCAACGGCTGTGCTCGCGCCAAGCAATCAATCAAGGTGGGTTACATACGGGAGCTCCATCACACAATGCACCACTGCTGAAAGTCCAGCTCATACGTGGCCGGCAATCGTTGCACGCCATAGAAGTTGGGATCTGACATGTTTGGGATTCGCTGGACAATGTCATTTGGAACCCATGGTTGCTCGCGTCATTCGTGACCTTCCAGCTGACGTCATTTCCTTGTGTCTTGGCATTAATGTGATGGGTGGCCATAGTTTAAATATCCGGACCTTTCGTTCTGCGATCTTTGGCATGGTGTCGATCATTCGGGAAAAGCATCCCTATACGCCTATCTATTTATTTTCGCCTATTTATTGTCCTCACAGGGAAACGGACGAGAACGTAGTAGGGATGAACTTGGTTACCATGAGGAAGGAGATCCAAGAAGCGGTGAATATCCTAACTTCTTATGGGGACTCAAACCTTACGTATGTAGACGGCTTGGAAATCATGGGAGAAGCTTTTGTCGACCACCTTCCAGACCAGCTGCATCCGAATGCAGGAGGCTATAAAATTATGGCTAATCAGGTACTCGGAAAATTAAAAGATAGGTATATGTAAGTAAGATTGCTACATACGCCATTTATTCAAAAATCCCTTAATGAACCGGCTGCATGTGACCCGGCATTAAGGGGTTTTTTGTAATGTAATTGTACGGAACTGTGACGTTCGCCTATATCCTGAATAGTGTAATGTAAGACACGGATATCTCCTAGGAGTGAGCATATGACTAAGGTCAAAAATCTTTGGAAACCTGTATTCATGAATAAGATTAAAATTAAGAAATCTACCGGCGATTTACCTCGAGGACCCGTTAACTTATTTGCTCGCTTAATCAGTCCGAATCCAATTACGACCTTCACCCCCGAACAACGTTTCCCGATCATTAATAACACGGCTTTTATCAGCCAGTATTCTAGTGTTGTTGGCGATGTAACACTTAGTAAAAATGTCTATATCGCACCAAATGCCACGTTGCGTGCAGATGAAGGTACGCCTTTTTTTATCGGGGAAAATACGAATATTCAAGATGGAGTCGTCCTGCACGGACTGGCTCACGAATATATCTTGGTCGATAACAAAAAGTATTCGATCTATATCGCAAACAGCGTCTCCATTGCTCATGGGGCACTCATTCATGGTCCTTGTTATATTGGGGAAAAGGTATTCGTAGGATTCAAATCTATCATATTTAATGCCTCTATAGGGCATGGCTCAGTGATATCTATGGATTCCGTAGTTACCGGCGGAGTAAAAATTGCGCCTAATCGATTCGTTCCACCTGGAGCGCATGTGGATACGCAAGCTAAAGCTGACTCTCTGCGCAGAGTGCCGAAAGATCAAGTTGAATTCGCCCGCGAAGTACAACGCGTAAATCGGGAGTTCCCTCATTCTTATCATCTATTATTCGGTACAGAGCGGTGTTCTTGTGGCGTCGCCTTTGAGCGAAACTTTTTATTGAAAAAATGATGCTACATTGCTAAAGGGCTGCCGGGTGGCAGCTCTTTTCTTATTGGATACTAATCGTAAACGCAGAGTTTCTTGCTCCCTGAATGTTATTTATGATTCCTTATGAATTTGTGCTAAAATATGGATAGGCAACTTCTTGCTCTACATATCTAAGCATACAGCAAATCCCAAAATATTAATTCTGGAGGTACTACTATGGATGATTATTTTTTGGTTAAAGACGGTCGAATTGTACGCTGGGACGGGATAACACTGGGTGGAACCAAAATCCGAGCCGATGAGCTAGTCGAGTCATTTGGTCGTAAAGCTCTTGAGGAAATTGAACGTTTTGGTTTTTACAGCATAAAGAAAGCTTAACGATTTTTTGGAATAACAGTATCTCAATCAAAGCCGCGGATAACGTGGCTTTTTTATTATGACATAAGGTGACATATTCAAGGTTTATATTTGTTGTAGATCGACGAAAGGAGCAACTACTCTTGAAACGGAAAATAATTTTAGATTTGGCAGTAACGTTAGATGGGTATATCGAAGGGAAAAATGGAGAAGTTGATTGGTGCGTGATGGATCCTGAAATGGGGTTTGTCGATTTCCTAAACCAAATTGATACCATCTTGTATGGCCGGAAAAGCTATGATTTATGGGGACAATATACACCAGAGTTAGATCATGCGGATGCTGATAAAGAATTGTGGAGCTTAGTTCATAGTAAATATAAATATGTGTTTTCCAAGACACAAAAAGGTACTGATCATAAAGCCATCTACATCAATGATAATATTTTTGAAGAAGTAACGACATTAAAGAATAAGCCTGGCAAAGATATTTGGCTATATGGCGGAGCAAGTCTTATTACAACTTTTATCCATTTAGGACTTGTTGACGAGTTTAGATTGTCTGTTCATCCCGTTATTCTGGGAGAAGGTAAGCCGTTATTCGTTGATATTAAACAGAGGTTGAATTTACAACTAGTGCATACAAAAACGTTTTCATCTGGCGTTGTGCAACTCATCTATCATTGGAGTGGGAAATAAATAAAAAAATGTAGACTCTCAGTTAATTGCTAAGGGTCTACATTTTTAATTTCCAGAATTTACTTGCTACTTTATAACCATAAACGTATAGTAAGTATAATAATTGTGAACAACCCTATTTTAAAGGAGGAACAGTCTATGAAAATAAAAGAATCGGGAATTATTTTGTTTACAGAGAATTATGAGAAAGCAGTGGACTATTATGTAAACCAAATTGGATTAACATTACGATTGCAAAAAGATGATTTGTCATTTTTAGATTTTGGGAATAGTTACTTATTAATCGAAGGAAAGGGAGTAGCATCGCAGAGTGAAAAAACAAGAGCGCAAAGTTCCGTATGTTTAAGAATTGATGTTTATGATTTTGACCAAACCGTGTTTGAACTTAAGCAAAGAGGTGTGGATGTTGATGTAAAAAGATTTGATTGGGGGATCATTGGCGTCATTATTGATCCAGAGGGTAACAGGATAGAGATAAAGGATGGGAATATAAATTGAAAATTTTATCAATTAAGGGCTGCCGCGGGGTAGCTCTTTTTGTAATGTAATCAAGGTAGAACAAGTAGAACGGGAAACTTGCAAAAGTTCATGCTTTGAATTAAATCCATAATCTGGTAGTGTTATTTTATACAAAAATTAAGGCTAGCGAAGTAAATCTTCCTGCCTTTTTATTTTACTCAGGAGGACAATCTTGGAAAAACTAAATTCCCTAAACTACCCAGGAAAAATTTATCTCATTATCGTCCTGTGTGTTGCTACGTTAATTAGTTTAATCAGTGTCTATAACATCCAATCTCCGTCTGGAAATAGACTCTATTTATTTATCTTTTGGGATACATTTCTTGCATGGGTACCAGTAGGAATTGCCGTAATTCTAGATTTACTATTTTGTTATACCCGTAAGAAAATGCGTGCAGTATTATTCCTATTCGTGGGAGCTTCATGGTTTTTCTTCTTTCCCAATGCACCTTATCTTGTGACGGATTTACTTCATGTATTCGCGCGGTACAGCTTTGACCCTACTAAGCGATTTTGGGCAGATGTCGTGTTTTGGCAGCATTTATTTAGTATATTTACGATCGCTATACTAGGGCTTTTATTGGGATCAGTTTCGCTGTTTTCCGTGCAGAATTTGGTGAGAATAACATTTGGGGTTATTTCTAGCTGGATTTTTGTAATTTTCGTTCTCTTACTAAGTAGTTTTGGAATCTACATTGGCCGGTTCGTTCGATGGAATAGTTGGGACGTTATCATGCGACCAGGTTATATCTTGAATGAATTAGTTATCATGTTAACGGATAGAAGTAAGCTTTATCATATTTTCTTTTTCTGTAAGTTCATGTTTATGGTTTTAATCATTAGTTACGTACTGTTCTATGCCATAACAAGAGTTAGGAAATTATAGTTTAACTAACTGATTTTACGATAATATAACCCAGATACATACCAATAAAGAACAACCCGGAGGTTCAAAGTTTCATGATTGGTAAATCTAGTCGATCCACTTTTCGAACACGATTGGAGGAGATGGTCGCATCTCTGAGCCATAACATCGTAACGGGAAAACTGCAGCCCGGTGAGTACTTGCCATCCGAATTAATGCTTGCGGAGCAGTATAGTCTCAGTAAAAACTCGATCCGCTAAGGGTTGAATCAATTACTCGCACAAGAAATGATTGAAAAAGTGCCACGTGTCGACACTCGCGTAGTTGGAGCAGGGTTATGCGAGAAGTTGACTTTGAAGTTTGGGTATTACCCGACCCTTACGTTGGAAGGCTAATGAGACCGTTCACAAACGTTGGTAACCTGTATGTGCAGCCATTCACGTTTTCACCAATTATTTTGTGTTACAACAAAGCTCATTTCAGGGAAGCCAATCTGCCTGAGCCGGACAGCAGCTGGAATTGGGACGATGTGCAGCGTACTGCGCTTAACTTTTCGCAAAAACATGAGAGGTTGGGTTTATTTTTTCTTTAACACGTAGTGGAATTTCCTTTAAAAGCTCAGACCACGAAACGAAAACCGATTTGTCCCAAGTATATTCGATAAATTCCATCGTTGGTCGGAAACGGAATGTTTGCATGTAGCGTTCTACCATTTGGTTCGTTTCGCTGTGGCGCATACGTTTTGACAAGCGCTAAACCGAGAATTATTTGCTGATCTTGCATAATTGCTTCCTCCTCTTAGCTTAACGATTCGCATTTAATTCCAAGTTGATTATGGAACATTATGTAAAGTTCCCTCGTCTATAACATATAGGAATGACAGGGGGGACCAGAATGAAAAATAATTTTAGGAATAGTAAGCTTCTTGCGACTGGCTTGCTGCTGATACTGATTGGGAATGCATGTGGTAATCCTGCTGAAAATTCGATGTCATTGGAGAAACGACAAGTTACAGCGGACAAAGTTGATGGGCGAATCATTAAAGCAAGCAACGAGTTCGGCATGCAGCTCCATCGGCAACTGGTTCGAACAGAACAGGACAAGAAGAAAAACATTTTCATTTCGCCCACCAGCATTTCTTTGGCGCTTGCCATGTCTTACAACGGAAGTAAGGGGGAAACGCAAGCCTCAATGGCCAAAACGTTAGGCTGGCAAGGCATGTCCTTGGATGAAATAAATCGGGGGAACGAGATGCTCATCAACCTTCTGCAGCACTCGGGCAGCGGCGTTAAAGTGAACATTGCCAACTCACTTTGGTCACGAAAGGGAGCAGCGTTTCACATTGATTTCATGAAGACCCTTCAAAACTTTTATGACGCCAAAGTAGCTGAACTCGATTTCAACAGTCCCAAAGCGCCTGACACCATCAATGACTGGGTAAATAAGAATACCAACGGGAAAATTCCGCAGATAATTGACTCCATCAATCCCAAGGAAGTTTTGATCCTGATGAATGCGGTCTATTTCAATGGAGGGTGGAAAAAGGAATTCCAACTTTCTGGCACGAAAGAAGAAAGCTTCAAACTGCCTGATGGATCCACCAAACAAGTGCAGATGATGTCGCAATCAGGCACCTACGAATATTTGCAGGAAGAGGGATTTCAAGCCATTCGTTTGCCGTACGGACAGGGGCAGATGGATATGCTGATCATTCTTCCAGATGAATCGTCTTCACTTGATGCTCTTCACGATAAGCTTTGGGCAGATCCCGAGCGCTGGTACAAGTCATTCCAGTCGAGCCGAGGTGAAATCAAGCTTCCCCGTCTGAAGATCGACTATAGTGAAAAGCTTAAAGAACCTCTCATGGCTATGGGCATGACGCTGCCTTTTGACGAAGTTCATGCAGATTTTTCGGGCATGGCACCTGTTCCACCCAACCTTTTCATCAGTGCGATAACACACAAAACGTTCATCGAGGTCAATGAAAAAGGAACAGAGGCTGCAGCGGTCACTTCGGTACAGATGGCAGGGGCTTCCGCACCAATCGATGGACCGTTCCAGATGACGATAAACCGGCCGTTTTTCTTCGCGATTGAAGACCGCCAGACCGGGGCATGGCTTTTTGTAGGGTCCGTGGTTGAACCATGAGCACAAACTAAAATTGCAACGAGTTACTGCGCAAACAAACAGAATCATGATCAAAGCCTGGGCCTTCACACGCCGAGGCTTTTTGACATGTAGTCAAGCACTAAGTGGAAGAATGATGTTGATGTGACACCAAGAATGAATGGAGTCAGAATTTCATAAAATAGGGAAGCCATGATTTGGAAAGGAGCCTTATATGAATTTGTATGACCCTGCTAGGATTTCTCGCTCTACTATACCTGAGAATCAGGAATTTCCAATGTTAGCTCTTTCAAGCTGGGTTACCCCAGAAAACAAGTTTTATATTCGCAATCATTTCCCATATCCGGCATTGCCAATAAATGATTGGATGCTTAGTATAGTAGGATTTGTCCAACACCCAATTCATCTGAATTATCAAGCAATATTTCAATATCCTCAAATCACATTGCCAGTTACTATGGAGTGTTCAGGAAACAAAAGAGCGTATTTCCGGCCTAAAACCAGAGGGGTTCAATGGGAACAGGGGGCTGTAAGCCATGCGATCTGGACTGGAGTTTCTCTTAGAACTTTATTACAGGTAGCTGGAATTAGTCCAAATGCTCGTGAAGTTATATTCGAAGGAATGGATACAGGAGAACGAACGGACTTTCCAGGCACTTTCCGGTTTGCCCGAAGCCTCCCTATAGAGAAAGCTATGCATCCCGATACTCTGATTGCCCTTTACATGAACGGAAAACCTCTACCATACAAACATGGATATCCAGCAAGACTAATCGTTCCGAATTGGTATGGTATGGCTTCTGTCAAATGGCTCTACCGCATAGTAGCTACTGATCAAGAATTTAAAGGTCCTTTTCAAGACAATGATTATGTCGTGTACCGTTCTGAAGCAGATACTCAGCGTAGACCAGTTACATTAATGAAAGTGAATGCCGTAGTATCCCAGCCCACCGATCAAACAATTATGAGAAGAGGAATGCATATCATTACAGGTACAGCATGGTCAGGTCACGGATTTGTTAAAAAGGTAGAGATTAGTCTTGATCATGGAAAATCATGGAGCTTAGTGAGATGGCTTGATCCAGAGGAAAAGTACAGCTGGAGAAGGTGGGGGTGGGATTGGCATGTGCTTGTACCTGGAACATATCTTATTATGGTAAAGGCAACTGATGACAAGGATAATACCCAACCCCTTCAAGCGGAATGGAATGTGAAAGGTTATGAAAACAACTCAATGCCTCAAATTCAGGTCTATGTGGAGTGACCAGTATAGAGCAGCATAAGATTATGGACGAATCGTAACACGAGTATGAATGGGAACGAGCTGAGCGAGCTGAAGCACATCCTCGTTGTACATTCGGATGCAACCGTGACTAACTTCCCTTCCGATCGAAGAAGGATCATTGGTTCCGTGGATGCCGTAGTGTGGTTTAGATAGGCCCAACCAAAAGGCTCCGAATGGACCTCCGGGGTTAGGTTGTTTATTAATGATCGTATATTCGCCATTAGGTGTTTTTGTAACCATTTTGCCGATTCCAACCGGGAATGAGCGAGTAACCGTATTTCCATCAAGCAAATACAGATTACGGTCGGATAAATCGACGATAATCCGATAGTTTGGCATAAGTTTCGCCTCCTAAGCATTATTCTATGCATGCCTAGTTTCGGAAGTGATAGGAAGCGATTATCAGAGAAGCGCGAGGAAACAAAAAAACCTGAGCAAATTGCTCAGGTTCTTTCATATTGCATATATACAGACACGATGATATAATCGGTTTACGACTTTATTTACTTTCATGAACATAATTATTACATCCTACACTCTAAGTGTAACATGCCGGTAAAACACTTGTCAAATGTTTTTTATCACTCTATGGTTAGGAGAGATCTTGAATGAGTTTTTTGGTTCTCGGGTTTCAGGAAATGGAAAAAACGCAGCTTTCACTCGTTGGCGGAAAAGGTTTGAATTTAGGAGAACTATTTAAAATTGAAGGTCTGCAAGTCCCAGAGGGATTCGCTGTTACAACAGTTGGGTATCAAAGAGCTCTCGGTCAAAACGAATCGTATCATGCTTTGTTGGATCGCTTAACTACACTAAAAGTAGATGATCGTGATCAAATTGGTGAAATCAGTAAACAAATTCGACAGATCATCAAGGACTTAGAAATTCCATCTGATGTTGTCACAGCAGTTACTGACTATCTTTCCCAGTTCGGTGATGAACATGCGTATGCCGTGCGTTCTAGTGCGACCGCAGAAGATTTACCACATGCCTCTTTTGCTGGTCAACAAGACACCTATCTAAATATTATCGGCATCGATGCCATCTTACAGCATATTAGCCTATGTTGGGCCTCTTTATTTACGGATCGCGCGGTCATTTATCGGATGCAAAATGGATTTGACCACAGTCAAGTATATCTTGCCGTTATCGTTCAACGAATGGTTTTCCCGCAGGCTTCAGGGATTATGTTTACCGCGGATCCCATAACGTCTAATCGAAAGAGGCTATCCATAGATGCCAGTTATGGCCTGGGAGAAGCGTTGGTCTCAGGGTTGGTCTCTGCCGATGGTTATTCCGTACAAGATGGGGGAATCGTCAATAAGCGGATAGCAACCAAAAAATTGGCCATCTACGGAAGAAAAGAAGGCGGAACAGAAACCAAGCAGCTCGACCCTGATCAGCAAATATCTCAAACACTTACGGATCAACAAATTTTACAGCTAGCTCTTATTGGAAGACAGATCGAAACTTATTTTGGCAACCCACAAGATATTGAATGGTGTTTGGCTGATGATACATTTTATATTGTCCAGAGTAGGCCGATCACGACGTTATACCCGATCCCTGAAGCGAATGATCAAGAAAATCACGTCTATCTATCTGTCGGTCATCAACAAATGATGACAGATCCCATAAAACCACTGGGATTGTCTTTCTACCTGTTAATTACTCCTGCACCTATGCGTAAAGCTGGCGGGAGGTTGTTTATTGATGTTGCACCTAGGCTAGCTACACCTGTTGGTCGGGAAGCTTTATTAACTACCATCGGATCCGATCCGCTCATAAAAGGCGCACTCATGACCATCATAGAGCGAGATTTTATAAAACTATTACCAAATGATCCAACAGCACCACCAATGCCAGGCAGAAGTCATACAGATATGCTGGAACAAATTGAAAACAATCCGAACATCGTTTCTGATTTGATTCAGAGTAATCGCGCATCGGTAGAAGAGTTAAAACAAAACATCCAGACGAAATCAGGATTCCATGTCGTTGATTATATTCTGGAAGATATCCAGCAATTAAAGAAGATCTTATTTGACCCACTAAGTACGGCTGTGTTTATGACTGCCATAAATGCTTCATTATGGATCAATGAAAAAATGAACGAGTGGTTAGGTGAAAAAAACGCAGCAGATACACTTTCTCAATCGGTACCCTACAATATTACTTCAGAAATGGGTCTGGCATTAATGGGTGTTGCAGATGTGATTCGCCCTTATCCGGACGTCATTGCTTATTTACAGCATGTGAAAGATGATAACTTCTTGGATGAACTGGTTAAGTTCGAGGGTGGACAGGAAGCTCATGACGCAATCTATGCGTATCTCCATAAATATGGTATGCGATGCGCCGGAGAAATCGATATTTCTAAAACGCGTTGGAGTGAAAAACCAATTACACTGGTTCCCATGATTCTGGGTAACATCAAAGCTTTTGAGCCTAATGAAGGTCATCGAAAATTTGAACAAGGGCACCAGGAAGCTTTGGAAAAAGAACAAGAGTTATTAGCTCGAATACGCCAATTGCCGGATGGTGAACAAAAAGCTGAAGAGACAAAACGAATGATCCGCCGCATTCGGAATTTCATCGGTTATCGTGAATATCCCAAATACGGTTGGGTTAGCCGTTATTTCTTGTATAAGCAGGCTTTACTGAAAGAAGCCGAACAGCTCGTACAAGCAGGAGTCATTCTTGAAAAAGAAGATATCTTTTATCTCTTTTTTGAAGAGCTTCACGAAGTCGTACGCACAAACAAACTGGATTATCAGATCATCAGCAAACGTAAAGCCGAGTACAAATTATATGAAAAACTAACGCCACCGCGTGTTATTACGTCAGATGGTGAAATCATTTCGGGTACATACAACCGAGAAAATCTCCCCGCTGATGCGATAGTTGGATTACCTGTTTCTTCAGGCGTAATCGAAGGACGTGCACGTGTCATTTTAAATATGGAAGATGCAAATATAGAAGAAGGGGACATATTAGTCACGTCCTTTACTGATCCAGGCTGGACACCGTTGTTTGTATCCATTAAAGGACTCGTCACCGAAGTTGGTGGATTGATGACGCATGGCGCCGTTATCGCGCGTGAATATGGCTTGCCAGCTGTTGTTGGGGTGGAACATGCAACCAAACTGATTAAAGATGGGCAACGAATTCGCGTGAATGGAACAGAAGGGTATATTGAAATTATATAGGCAGTTAAAAACGATGCCCTTTGTGGGGGCATCGTTTTTATAACGAGAATTGATTAGAAGGAGATATACAATTCGTATCGAATACTCATAACGATGAATCCTAAGGACGTATTTGGTGATTTAACTTACTAAAGGTAGTTCAACTATGGGGTGGTGAACGTGGGCAGCACTTCGCTTAGGAAACGAATAGTCGCAACGCTGATATCGAGCTTTTTGGGATGTTCCATTTTAATGGCAGCGGTCTCGTACAATGCGATTGACACAATGCAGCAAAACAAAATCAAAACAAACATGGCCTTCGATTTGTACCAGCAATCTATGAAACTCACGCAAGTATATTACAATCTACTCCAGGTAACACAGCAAATGACTCCTCAAGGCAATGTCGGCAACCTCATGGATACCTATTTCTCCACAGACGATCTCTATAATAGACTTCAACTTTCACTAAGTGTATCAAATAATATCGGACTGATCTCATTCTCTAACCCAGCAATGGAACTAGTGATGTATTATAACCCAGAGGAGAAGCGCCCTCTTTATTCAAATCTGCCATTGCGTGAAGATTTCAGGATGCAATCTCTGCCTAATGTGTCTGGCAACGAGAGTATCAACTATCAATCGCCACATTTGTCACTTTGCAGGTTCAGCGATGATCAGGTCGTTTCGGTGACGAGAGAAATCACTTTTTCCGATGGAACGAAGCAAGTGATTTATGTCGAAGCCAAGTCTGAACTGGCGACTGACATTAGTAAACTTTCATCCAGTCTAAATTTACCGTATGTACTAGTGTTGAGTGATCAAGACGAGAGGGTGAAGTACAGCAGCAATCCAAGTGTTTTTTCACCCGGCCAGAACTTAGTTCTGGGAGGAAGTTCTGGTGTGACAGAAGGATACATATGGGATCAGCTAGTTAGCGATTACGGTTATCATATCGCACTAATGCTACCTGTAGAGAGCTATAACCACGAATTTTACACATGGAAAAATCATATGTTGTTAATATTAGGCATCGCTCTTATCATTCTTTTATCGATCGCTTTGCTGTTGCTGCGACTGATTAACAGGCCCTTGCGCGTATTCGAATCGGAAATGGTGGCACTCGGAAGAGGTCACATGGGCGCAATGCAATATCGAACAGGCATTTCCGAATTTGACAAGCTATTTGATCAGTTTAATAAAATGAAGCAACAAATTCAGCAATTGATTATCGATGTGGAACACAAGGAGAAACGACGGCATCAGTTGGAAATAGAAAAGCTCGCTTATCAGATTAACCCGCATTTTCTAATGAATACGCTTAATTCCGTACGTTGGCTGGCTATTATGCATCGGCAGCCTGAAATCGACAAGTTTGTATCCACGTTGATTTTTTTGCTTAGTTACAATTTAGGGAAGACCCAGGAAACGGCAACGCTCCGCACAGAAACCAAGGTCATGCGCGCCTATCTTGAACTGCAGCAGAAGCGCTATGATTTCCAAGTGAATTTGGATATTCCTGACGGAGACTATCTCGACAGTCCTGTCGCCAGATTTATCCTTCAACCGGTTGTAGAGAATGCCGTCTGTCATGGGCTTGATGAACACGGCAAGCTGGAGGTGCGCATTCAGCCAGACGAAATCGCTGGTGTCATCCAAATCATGATTCGCGATGATGGCAAAGGACTTAGCGAGGAGACGCTTGCGCTCCTACAGCGTGAATCACCTGATCAACAGCAGGGAGGCAGGGGGATCGGTCTACGATATGTGCGGTCGATGTTGGAATCCTTCTATGGTGATAGAGCACGTCTGCAAATTGACAGTACTCCGAATCAGGGTACAACCGTTATCATGTATCTCCCCTATTGAAAGGAGAAACAGATATGATCCGTGTTTTAATTGTCGATGATGATAAACTCGCGCGAAAAGGACTAATTTCCATCATGCCATGGTCTGAACATGGTATGCAGGTAGCTGGAGAAGCTGCGAATGGTGCAAAAGCCTTGGAATTTCTGGACCAGCATGCCGTGGATCTCATGTTTGTCGACATCTCTATGCCTGTGATGTCAGGAATAGAGCTGATACAAGCTGCACGAATCAAACACCCGAGTTTGCGTTCTGTGATGCTTACTTTTCATGAAGATTTTGAGACTGTGCAAGCAGCTTACCGGTTGGGCGTTCTCGATTATATTTCGAAAGTTCGCTTAGAGTTAGAAGATGACGAGCAAATTCTGGGCCGAATTCGGCATAAACTGGCTGACGAATTTCCACAGCACACAGGTAAAACCGCATCCACGACAACGGTGTCTGTTCAAACGAATCGTGTTGAGAATGAGAACAGTTTCCGAGAAGATGAGCAATGGCGCAAGCTCGAACAAGATTGGCACTCTCTATATTGGTTGTATAATGAGGCTGTTTTCCAATCTTTATGCACGCAAACGATAGAGTCGAATCGTTCAGTTCGCCGTCTAGAGGGGTTATTCATGCGAGTGATCTCACAAGTCGAGATCGCCGCTCAGCTAGATACGGGGTTCTGGTCTGAAATCGATGACATCCGGACAGCGGTGGAATGGATTCGCCGCTACCGAATTTTAATCTATTCGCAAGTAAGCAAGTCAACAGATTTAACGAAAACGATGATTTGCATGCTCAAGGCGGTTGTTTTCATTCACCAGCATACAGCCGAAACGCTGCATGCAGAAGATGTGGCCGAACATGTGAATATGAGTCGGAGCTATTTTTGCCAATGTTTTAAAAAGTCAACAGGCTCAACGTTCAACGACTATCTCCGGCAAGAGCGGATCCGTGCGGCTGAGCGGCTTTTATGCGAAACAAATCGGCCAGTGACATGGATTGCCAATGCTGTCGGTTATGGCGACTCCAAGTATTTTTCACAAATTTTTTACGAGCAGACGCGGTTGCTTCCATCGGAATTTCGGGCACAATTCAATGCCATAGGGAGAATTGATCACTGAATGTCGAACAAATCCCCCCCCTGAATCCATGAGTTCATCCTAAACACGAGACATCCTTCAGACTTTTTATCTAAACCTTGTATGTATAATAATGGTGAAAGGATATAAGGGAGGGATTAAGTTGAAAAGAAAACTTGTAAGCGTGCTCCTGACAACATTTCTGGTTTCAAGCTTGGCAGCTTGTACGTCTCCAAATGAAACAAAGGAGACGACCACCCCATCAACATCAGATGTGAAAGCTTCCGCATCACCAGAAGTGAAAGCGCCTTCAACGACAAGTTCAACACCAACAACTGGGGATGATGTAGCATTTGCCAGATTTCCGTCTCCCGTCGACGTTCATATCGGTATGGTTGTAGACCCAACAGACAAAACGTTGCCGCAAGGTGACAGTGTAGGTAATAACCAATATACCCGCTATCTGAAGGAGAAGTACAATATCAACATTATTGTTGACTGGACAGCAGCAACTGGCAATGACTATAAGCAGAAGGTTAGCCTATCCATTGCATCGGCCAAACTTCCGGACGGTATGGTCGTTGATGACCGTTCCTTTATGACAAAAGCCGCCAGTTCGGGATTACTGTACGATATCACCGATTCGTTCAACCAGTATGCTTCTTCGCAAGTAAAGGAAATTATGGCCAGCACACAAGGACGTGCGTTGGAAAACGCAAGCTTCAAAGGCAAAATGACATCACTCCCCAATATCACCGTGGATACCGATGGGGTTCACATCATGTGGATTCGCAAGGACTGGCTCGATAAACTGAATATGCCGGTGCCTAAGACAGTTGCAGACGTTGAGAAAACAGCTAAAGCTTTCATTGATAGCAAGCTTGGCGGAGATAAAACAATTGGTATTGCAGGTCCGTCAAAGAATACGTTCCCCTACGCTACTTTCCTCGTTTCGTCCAACAACATGGGTGGATTCGATCCGTTATTTGGCGCTTTGGATGCATATCCGGGCTATTGGCTGGATAATGGCAATGGATCGGTCACCTATGGAACAACTACGGACAATACGAAGAAGACACTTGCTTTACTGGCTGATTGGTATAAGAAGGGGCTCATTGACCCAGAAGTTGGGACACGTGATAACGTAGGGGATCCAATCAATGCGAACAAAGCGGGGATATTCTTTGGTCCGTGGTGGAATGGGGGATACGGAAATGGCGATTCCTTCAAAAACGACCCGAATGCCAATTGGCAAGCCTATCCTGTATATACCGATGATGGCAAATGGAACACCCATATGAAGACAACAGGCAGTACGTATACGCTCATTAGTAAAAACGCAAAACCAGACGTGGTCAAAGCTATTCTCATAATGAATAACGCGCTTGTTCGCGATGAGGCTACGTTCAATTTATCCGTCAATGTGGCCTGGTACCCACTTCGCAACGTAATGGCGGCAGCTAATGAAACCGAGTATGAATATACCGAGTTACTCAAAGTACTGAACGGGCAGAAGAAACCGGAAGATTACAATGTACCTAACAGCTTGTATAAGCTGATGTATGCGGATGCGAAGAAAGTACAAAACGTCATTAAGCCGCCCTACGATAATCTAAATGTCGGCAACTTCGACAAGACAAACTTCGGTGATTTCCAGCGTCTATATTCGCTTATGATTGGCGACCGTTCATTCTCAACAATTCCGATCAATAAAAAAGTGTTCAGTGTGACCTATAACCAAACACCGACAATGGAGACCAAATGGGCTAACTTGAAAAAGATGGAGGATGAGACTGTACTAAAAATCATCCTTGGCCAAGCGTCCATCGATACTTTTGATAAGTTTGTTAAAGATTGGAAGGCTCAGGGCGGGGATCAGATCACAGCGGAAGTAGCTGAACTTCTAAAAAAATAACATGTACAAACTTGCAAAAGGCGTTGGTGGACTCAACGCCTTTTGCAAATTTTCAAAATGCCAACTGAGATTGGGGGACAACCATGATGAGGAAAATGGGCTTTCAGAAGCATTATTATTTGATGCTGCTTCCAGGCATGATTTGGCTAATTCTATTCAGTATTGTGCCGATGTTCGGCATCGTGATGGCATTCCAAAATTATAATCCCGGAATGGGTATTTTCGGTTCCGAGTGGGTTGGGTTGGAAAATTTCAACTACATGTTTCAACTGAATGACAGCAAATCAGTCATCACGAACACCGTTATTATCGCTGTGGGTAAAATTGTATTTAATTTAGTAATCCCATTGATTTTTGCGATTTTGTTGAATGAACTTACCAACTTGCGCTACAAAAAGTTCGTTCAGACGGTCGTTTATTTGCCGCACTTTTTATCTTGGGTCATTATGGCGACGATTGTTATCGGTATTTTTGGGTATTACGGCGTTGTCAACACAGTCATTGAAATGTTTGGAGGGGATCCCAAGCTTTTTATGGCGGATGCAAGTATATTTCGTCAGTTGGTTATCGGCACCGATGTGTGGAAAGAGTTCGGTTACAATGCCATTATTTATCTTGCAGCACTAACAGGAGTCAATATGAATCTGTATGAAGCAGCAGCAATCGATGGAGCCAATCGTTGGCAAATGATTAGGAATATTACACTTCCTGCACTGACGACAACGGTCGTGCTGCTGGGAGTTCTAAGCCTCGGTAACGTGCTGAATGCTGGTTTCGATCAGGTATATAATCTCTATAATCCGCTTGTATACTCAACGGGTGATATTTTAGACACTTGGGTATATCGACTGGGTTTGCAGAATCTACAATTCTCACTAGCGACAACGGCAGGGTTATTCAAGTCTGTCATCAGCTTCGTGCTGATTGTCATATCATACCGCCTGGCGTACAGATATGCAGATTATACGGTGTTTTAGAAGGGGGTGTTGCAATGGTAAGAAATACGACTTTAGGATCACGTACTTTCGAAATTGTCAATGTGATTCTCCTTGGCTTGTTGCTGATTAGCTGTATATATCCACTATGGTATACCTTCTGTGTGTCCATCTCTGATAAATCAGCAGCAAACGCAGGATTGGTTACGCTCTATCCCATTGGTTTCTCATTAGCCTCATACAAAGAGATCATAAACGATAATCTTTTCTTAAACTCATTCTGGATTTCGATCCAACGAACCGTGCTAGGTACCGCATTCTCTATGATTGTAAGTATTTTGATGGCCTATCCACTGGCGAGACCTAAGAAAGATTTTACAGCGCGCAATACGTTCATGTGGATACTAGTTTTTTGCATGGTCTTCAATGGTGGTCTGATTCCATGGTATCTCACTATCCAACACTATGGTTTGATTAACTCGATTTGGGCGCTGGTGCTCGGCGGTGGTGTCCCGATCTTCAATGTTATTTTGATTATGAATTTTTTTCGAAATCTCCCGAAAGACCTTAGTGAAGCAGCAATTGTAGATGGTGCCGGCCCTTGGGCAACGTTGTTTCGGATCTATATTCCTTGTTCCATTCCTGTATTAGCGGCAGTAGCGCTGTTTATCAGTGTATATCACTGGAACGAGTTCTTTAATGGTCTAGTGCTGATGAACACTTCCGATAAATATCCGCTCCAAACCTATATCCAGCAGTTGGTTGTTAACATCCCGGTCGGCACAAACCTCACGCCTGAACAGTATAAAAAGCTATCTGAGTTGTCCAATAGGACACTCAATGCCGCCAAAGTCTTTATAGCCATGGTGCCTATGCTAATCGTGTATCCATTTTTACAGAAATATTTTGTATCTGGCATCATGCTGGGAGCTGTAAAGGAATAGTAGAACGAGGGTTGAAGGGCTTACTTCGCGGTAAGCTCTTATTTGTGTTTATTAATGAATTAATTTAATATTGTTTAAATAGAAACAAAAATTATTATTATAGGGTTCATGCAAGAGCGGGTGGGAGGACAAGCCATGAACAAAGAAGATCAGGTCGTCATGGGTTTCAGAGACTTGTATAACAAGATGGTTTGGCTGAATAAGGATAAAATGGAAGACAGTCTTAAGGGGTATACATCAACTGAAGTACATTGCATTGAATACATCGAAAATAATAGTGATTCCAACGTGACAAAACTTGCGGAAACGTTTTATATGACGCGCGGTGCTATAAGCAAATTAACTCAGAAACTTATAAAAAAAGGCCTTATTGTAAGCTACCAGAAGTCGGATAATAAGAAAGAAATCTATTTTAAGCTTACTCAACAAGGAAAAGAAATTTATAATATCCATGCGGATCTGCACAAAGAGTTTCAAGAGCGGGATAAAGCTGTATTTGAGCAAGTAACCGAGGAACAATTTGACAGTGTGCTTAGCTTCGTGAAAAAGTACAATAGTCATTTGGATGCAGAGATAAAGAAAATGGGTATAGATAGCGTCTCGGAATAAATGATAATAGTGACACTTAAACCACATGCAGTCGGGCTCTCTGGAGAACGGCTGCTTTTTTATTGTTGTATTTTTGTTGACAAGGAAACAATAGTCCGATACTATAAGTTTGTTTCCATGGAATCATAATTAAAACTATCGAGGAGGAATTACATGCCCATTTTTAGATCACATAATACAAAGAACACAACTCAAACCGTAAATAAACACGCATTACTATTCGGTCTTATCTCTGTGTTTCTTTGCGGAATAGGTTTCAGTATCATAGCACCTGTCGTCCCGTTCTTAGTGCAGCCTTATACAAGCAGTCCAGGAGAACAAGCTATCATTGTAACGCTGTTGACATCTGTTTATGCCCTTTGCGTATTTTTCGCGGCGCCTATACTAGGCGTATTGAGCGACAAATATGGCCGTCGTCCATTGCTCTTACTATGTCTCACGGGTTCCGCAATCGGTTACTTTGTTTTTGGCATGGGTGGAGCTCTATGGGTGCTATTTGTTGGGCGCATCATAGAAGGTATAACAGGAGGGAGCATTAGCACGATCTTCGCTTATTTTGCAGACATCATACCTCCCGAACAGAGAACCAAATACTTTGGGTGGGTGAGCGCGGTTGTAGGTATAGGTACCGTCATTGGCCCAACTGTAGGCGGATTGCTTGCCAAATTTGGTTATTCTGCACCCATGTTTGTTGGAGCATGCATAACATTATTGAATGTAGTTTATGGATTCTTTTTTATGCCGGAGAGCCTTGATAAGATCAATAGATTGAAAGAGATTTCACTTGTCAAACTGAATCCATTTACACAGCTTGCCAATATACTTGCCATGAAAAACTTACAAAGGCTATTCATCTCAGCATTTTTACTTTGGATACCTAACGGATCCTTACAGGCCGTATTTTCACAATTTACATTGGATAATTTCAGTTGGAAGCCTGTATTAATCGGTCTTATGTTTTCAATTATGGGCGTCCAAGACATCATTGCTCAAGGTTTCGTCATGCCAAAGCTTTTAATGAAACGCAGTGATAAACAGATAGCCATTCTTGGCATGGTTTCGGAGATTATAGGCTACTGTCTAATTGCGCTATCAGCATTATTCTCATTTTATCCTCTTTTTATCATTGGCATGTTTATATTTGGTTTTGGTGATTCAATCTTTGGACCTTCATTCAATGGGATGCTTTCCAAGTCTGTCGATGCGAGTGAACAAGGGAGGATTCAAGGCGGTAGCCAATCTATTCAAGCTTTAGCAAGAATGATTGGGCCAATCGTTGGAGGTCAAATCTATGTATCACTTGGTCATGCTGCACCCGCTATTATGGGAATGATCCTTATTACAGCGGCAGTAGCAGTTTTATATAGGAGAACGCAACTCAGTCAAACAAAACTCTAAATCACATTCCTTTAGCAGGCAGGATTACACAGCAAAATGTTGAATTCTCTGGAAGAAGTTAAATCACCAGAGGTGAGATATGAAACATTGTGAAGATAAGGTAGCAGGACATGCAATGATTGATATGTTTAACGGTATTGAATGGAAGGAAAGAAACCCAATTCTGAACGACTTGTTTCAATCAGGCTCTGAACTGACGTGTAGTCCACTTTCGCCAGGACTTGAGGCAGAAGTGGTAAAGATCACACTTGGAGAGAATCAATTTGTACTGAAAGTGTGGAACCGACGTTCGAAACCTGACGTCGCGCGTCAATATCACCTACTGGAAGCTCTACTTCATCAGAAAATCCGCGTATCCGTACCGATCGGTTATGGACAAACCGAAGCTGGGGATGCGGTGTTGCTGACCCGATATCACGGAACGACGGTTACGAAGGTGAGTCCGAGCATTTTCAAGAAGATAACGTCTGTTCTAGCTGACATTCATCGATTGTCTCCAGATGATTTGGCGGGGATGGAACTAGCTAAGTATGATTTTATTACTTATTTTTTCCCTGGGATCGAGGCATTTCCAGTAATGAAGGAGAATCTGATCGATCTCGTTGACGCCGCGGATATGAGAATGGACCGGCTCATACACGGGGATTTCAATCTTGGCAATATGCTAGAAGAGGATGGACACTACACGGTGATCGACTGGACGAACGGGCAATTAGGAGATCCTAGGTATGATCTGTCATGGGCTTGTCTGCTTCTGCGTATCTATGTGAGCGAGAGCAAATACCTTACCTTTTTATACAAATATCAAGAAGAAATTCCTGTAGCTGCTGGGGAATTGGAGATCTTTGAAGCGATGGCTTGCCTGAGGTGGCTGCTGCTCGATCGAATCGCTGGTGTGCCCAAATACCCGAATACAATGAAGAGAGTAAGAAAAATCGTCAGGGACAATCCATTAATAAATGAGAATGGGCTGCTGTAAAGTGGAAGAACGCCTGAGAAATCGGGCTTTTTTTGGTTAAGAAAAGGAATCTTCCTATGTTCTCACGAATAGTGGAATTGTGATTTATTCTGATAGCATTACACACATGCAGAGGAGAGGGACAGGTTGACACAAGAGTGGCAGGCCAATTGGCTGACAGATCGTGCTTTTATGAATTTGGAAAAACCCTATCTTTACCATAAAGAGCATGATGAGGTTACCGTTGAACCGTATATCCCGGATTTACAACATCACCATTGGTATGTAAGAAATGTATTCATGTTGGATGACAAGGTGATAGATGGGGACAAGATCTGGCTTCATCTTACTGCAGATGATTATTACAAACTGTATATGAATGGTGAGTTCGTTGGACAAGGGCCCGCACAGAGTGATGCGAATCATTATTATTTCAATCGTATAGATGTAAGTTCCTTTTTAAAAGTTGGGGAAAATGTAATAGCCGTTCATGTCTACTATCAGGGGCTGTTAAATCGCGCTTATAATAGCGCCGATAACCGACAAGGTCTCATAGCGGAACTTTGGGCAGGCGAGCATTTACTGATCAAGACAGATCGGACATGGAAAGCCAAGAGAGTTAATGATAATCGACCTGGAGTGACGTTCGGTTATGATACGCAATTTACAGAGCATTTGGATGCAAGGCTATCGGAGCGAGGTTGGACAGAACTTAGCTACGATGATTCTGATTGGGCACATGCAGATGCTGCGGAGCATACGGATTATACATTTGTTCAGCAGCCAACGCCGCTGCTCTCCGTATATAAGAAGCAGCCTACACATGTCGAACGGCTTGCAGCAGGTCATTATCTGATCGACTTCGGAAGCGAGTTGACAGGCCAATTCGCCATGCGTGCACAAGGAAATGCGGGAGAACAAGTACATATTATGTCAGGGGAAGAGCTATTGCCTGGAGATAAAGCAGTTCGCTACGAAATGCGCTGCAATTGCCTTTATCATGACCAGTGGACGTTATCCGGTGACATAGATAACTTCGAAACCTACGATTATAAGGCATTTCGTTATGTGGAAGTGCAAGGGCCTGAGGAAGCGCTGAATCCGGAATCTTTCCACGCGGTGGTCAGGCACTATCCGTTAGATGACCAAAGCTGTCTGCTTCACAGCTCAGATGAGTTGATGAATCAAATTTTTGACATTTGCAAAAATGGTGTCCGATATGGATCCCAAGAAAATTTCGTGGACTGTCCGAGCCGAGAGAAGGGGCAATATCTGGGTGACAATACGATTATTGGTCACTCCCACATGCTGCTCAGTGGGGATTTACGGCTGACACGCAAGGCTATTGAGCAATTTGGGCGTAGTTCGTTCGTTTGTGAAGGCATTATGGCCGTTGTTCCAGGACATTTCATGCAGGAAATAGCTGATTTCTCTTTGCAGTGGCCGATGCAAGTTTTGACGTATTATCGTTACAGTGGGGATACGGCATTCCTTCAGGAAATGTACCCGTATGCGGAAGGTTTACTTAAACATTTTGAGAATTTCGAGCGTGAAGATGGATTGCTTGAAAATTTCACGGACAAATGGAATCTGGTCGATTGGCCACAAAATTTACGTGACAACTATGATTTTGATCTGAGCAGGCCAGTCGGTCCCGGCTGCCATAATGTCATCAATGCACTATATCTCGGCTGTGTAAGCAGTGTAAACGAGATTCGCGAATTACTCGAAGTTGCTTATGAGAATCGGCTACCGCGATTAAAAAAGAGCTTCTTAGCAGCTTTCTATGATGAGAAGAACCGCTTGTTTATAGACTCGGAGCAGAGTACGCATCATGCTCTGCATGCCAATGTACTCCCACTGCTGTTCCATATCGCTCCAGAGGAATCAGTCAGCGCGATTGTTGACATGATCCGCGCCAAGCGGTTTGCATGCGGCGTTTATTTCTCCTACTTTGTCATGAAGGCACTTGCGGAGGTCGGAGAGCATGGGTTGATTTATGACTTGCTCTCAGCCGATGATGAACACTCATGGGGGAATATGATCAAAGAAGGAGCAACCACCTGCTTCGAAGCATGGGGGAAAGATCAGAAGTGGAACACTAGCTTATGCCATCCATGGGCAAGCGGGCCGGTTCCAGTACTGATCGAGGATATTATAGGTCTAAAGCCAGCGAAGCCGGGGTGGCAAGAGATCGCGTTTTGTCCGAAGCTTCCTGCAAGCTGGACGTCATTCTCCTTACAGCTGAATGTTCCAACCGGTACGATTCAACTCCGCTATGAGAATGGGGAATGGAGCGAGAGCTTCCCAGCTGGTATCCCAGTCAGACGAGGATAAAACTTTGTGTACATAAGAAAATAAGTTAAGTATATCTAGCCGGCTGACGTTTAATTGTCAGTCGGCTTTCTTTTTTGAAATTTACAAGCACTTAGAAAGTAACCAGTATAATCATAAATATGCTATTATTGGGATATATGGGATGTGCCTAACAAGATAAAGACCCGAGTAGAGAAGAGGAGCTGAGAATACGTGAAAAAATGGCTAACAATGACTGCCCTTTCTGCGATGTTGCTTAGTTCATGCTCAGCCGCGGGGGAGGGAAGGTCGACAATCGCCGATACTCTTTCGGGAACCAAATCCCACAAACAACAATTAATTCATGCCGAAGGAACAAATGTCATAGACCGGATAGCCGTACCGAAAGGCTACGAGAGAGTTCCCGTAGAGGATGGGTCATATGGGCATTATTTGCGTAATCTACCCCTGAAGCCACATGGTTCCAAGGTACATTTGTTTAATGGGGATCTTAAGGCTAAAGAGGTTTACGAAGCTGTGCTCGATGTGGATGTAGGTGAGCGGGATTTGCAGCAATGCGCCGATGCGGTTATGAGGCTGCGGGCGGAATACCTGTATGGCATTGGCAATTTTGATAAGATTCATTTCAATTTTACGAATGGCTTTAAAGCTGACTATGCAACGTGGAGGAAAGGGAATCGGATTGACGTTTCTGGCAACAAGGTCTCATGGGCCAAACGAGGAGCACCCTCCAACAGCTACGAGGTGTTTCGAAGCTATTTGAACATGGTATTTGCGTACGCAGGAACGTTGTCCTTGTCAAAGGAAATGAAACAGGTACCGCTATCAGAGATGCAGCTTGGAGATGTGTTTCTGGAAGGGGGCACGCCTGGACATGCAATTGTGGTATTGGATATGGCTGAGAACCCCAAAACCGGTGATAGGCTCTTTCTACTAGCTCAGGGATACACACCTGCGCAAGATATACACATTCTGGAGAATGGAGCGAATGGAGAGGGTAATCCTTGGTATTCCACTTCGTTTGAGGGAAAGTTGAATACCCCGGAATGGACATTTACAAGGGAACAACTATATAGGTTCACAGACTAATGCGAGGGAGAAGGCCCAATTGGATCTTCTCTTCTTTGTTTTTCCGGTCCATTGATCAGGAGATCAGTCTGCCTTTATGAAGAGACTTCAAATTCTTATTGGAGTTAGAAATGATAGGGAGCATTTTCAAACTGCTAATCATAGGAGAAAGGCATTGGTGGCAAGTTGGTACATATTCAAAGGAGAAATTGTCCCGAATCCAACCCTTACAATCTTCATTATTACATGCCCAGACTTTCGTGTCTTCCTGAATGAGATCCTCAATCGATTTTTTTCGAAAATACATGGTTTGCTCCTCCTTCTAATAAAAAAACTGCCCTTAACACTTGTTAAGGACAGTTCACTGTGGATTGATTACAGTTTTACAACATTTTCAGCTTGAGGACCGCGGTTGCCTTGAGCTACGTTAAATTCTACGCGTTGTCCTTCGTCTAAAGATTTGAATCCATCTCCTTGAATTGCGGAGAAATGAACGAATACGTCATTTCCGCCTTCCATCTCAATAAATCCAAAACCTTTCTCTGCGTTAAACCATTTCACTGTTCCTGTTTCCATAATAAAATACCTCCAAATTGTTATTAACATGCTTTTTTCAAACAAAAAAAATCACACATTGAAAAAGGCACCATTACACAAATGATCACTTTTTCAATATGTGAGTTTATGTCAAAGCTGTTTATTGACCAATCATAGCACACAAAAGTGTGATAAGCAAATTAATAATGGTTCTCTCTTTCCTATATGACATATGTCATACCGTCTACATGATGTTTATGACTGCAACGAACTGAAAGCGATATCTATAATGAAGATAGGATACGACAACTGATATTCGCTAACATGTCCTGCGCAACATATCGAGGAGGAACGATACGATGACACAATCCACACTAACTAACTTAAAAAAACAGGTTGCCCCTTATGAAAAATCAAATACGAGGGCTAGTATCAAACAGCTCATTAATACCTTAGGACCTTTAGTCGTACTATGGGTAGCTGCCTATCTAAGCCTATCTATATCTTATTGGATCACATTACCGATTACGATCATCGCATCTGGATTTGTGATACGTACTTTTATCATTTTCCATGATTGTTGTCATCAATCGTTCTTCAAAAGCCGTAGAGCTAACGAAATCGTCGGTACAATTACAGGTATCCTTACACTCTTTCCCTATCAGCAGTGGAAAAATAGTCATTCCATCCATCATGCAACGAGCAGTAACCTCGAGAAACGTGGAATAGGTGATATGTGGGTACTTACCGTCGACGAATATGCCGCATCTTCCGTATGGGTCCGAATGGCATATCGGTTATATCGGAACCCATTCATTATGTTCGGACTTGGTCCCATCTTTTTGTTCCTATTTACGAACCGCTTTAATACGAAAGGTGCTAGACGCAAGGAAAGAATCAGTACGTATATGACGAATGTTTCCATCCTTGCTTTATATGGGTTACTGATCTGGATAGTTGGATGGCAGTCGTTTGTTCTGATTCAAGCTCCGATTATGTTCGTAGCAGGCTTGATGGGAATCTGGCTGTTTTATGTGCAACATCAGTTCGAAGACTCCTACTTCGAGAAGGAAGATGAGTGGAGTTATGTGAAAGCCGCGGTAGAAGGAAGCTCCTATTATAAGCTGCCGAAGCTGCTACAATGGATTACTGGAAATATTGGGTTTCATCATGTTCATCATTTGAGTCCGAAGGTGCCCAATTATAATTTGGAAAAAGCGCATAATGCAACGCCTCCACTTCAAAAAGCAACGACTATAACAATCGGCACCAGTTTGAAGTCGCTAAGTTTTAAACTATGGGATGAGCGTAATAAAACGTTTGTCGGTTATAAAAATAAAAAGCAGGTAAACCTTAAGGAAAATGAGCATGATCCTTTGACTAACAAAATAAACATAAAAGTCCGTAAATCAACCTTTCAAGGGCAATAAATACATCGTTTCATGTTTATGTTAAAATATAAGTAAAACTATGTTGGAGAAAAAGAGGCTAAACGGACTATGCAAAAGTGGTATCAAATTTTTCACAAAAACACCGGCATTAGTCCGTATGTGTGGGTTGTCTTCTATATCCTCCCTTTTTATTTCATATTTCGTTCTTCGACCATATATCACATTGTATTAGGCACAATCATGATTGTGGTTTTCTTTAGTTGTTATGTGCTGTCCTTCGTATCTAAAGGATGGATTGTGTACTTTTGGACTAGTATACAAATTATTATTTCGGTTATTATGGGCATCGCCTTCAGCTATGTGTACTTCTCACTGTTTATAGCCTTTTTTATTGGTACCATGAAAAGTCGAGCAGGATTTATTACGTTGTACTGCATACATCTAGTTACCACCATTGCAACGGTTAACTATGGATTGGTATCCCAAAATCCTGTGTATTTTAACCAATTGCCCTTTATCATCATTTGTGTAATTGCCGTTATCCTCATTCCTGTCACGACGTTCAACCGGAATAGGAGTGAACAACTCCAGGGACAGCTAGAGGATGCAAATAAGCGGATTTCCGAATTGGTAAAGTTAGAAGAGCGCCAACGAATCGCCCGCGACTTACACGATACACTTGGTCAGAAACTCTCATTAATTGGTTTAAAGAGTGATTTGGCTGGGAAATTAATTAGCAAAAATCCGGCGCAAGCACAAATCGAAATCAATGATGTACGTCAGACAGCTCGAATTGCGTTAAAGGAAGTTCGAGAAATCGTAACGCAAATGCGTGGTACAAGACTAGTGGAAGAGATGTTTCGAATCAAACAGATTTTGAAGGCTGCAGAAATTGACCTCATTGTAGAGGGAGATCCGAAGTTAACCAACACGTCTCTGATCAATGAAAACGTGTTGAGTATGTGTTTGAAGGAATCTGTTACGAATATTATCAAACATAGCAGTGCTACTTCATGTTCAATCTCTATTGAACCATCACCAAGCGATCTCGTTATTAAGGTCGAGGACAATGGGGTTGGGATAACGAAAGAATGTCTTGTGTTACTTGGAAATGGCTTACGGGGTATGAAAGAGCGACTAGAGTTTGTAAACGGCTGTATGGAAATTGTCTCAGACAAAGGAACCATGATTGTTATAAAAGTTCCGAATGCTATCATACCACCAGAAAGGGAGGTGCGGATATGATCCGAATTGTGATTGCCGAGGACCAGCGGATGCTGCTTGGCGCACTTGCTTCCTTACTTGATTTGGAAGAGGATATGCAGGTCGTTGGTAAAGCGAGCAATGGCGAGGATGCTGTCAAACTAGTTAAACTGCATAAGCCAGATATTTGTGTCATGGATATCGAGATGCCCATCATGAACGGTTTAGATGCGGCGGAAGAACTAAAGGGACTGGGTTGCAAAGTCATTATCTTGACTACGTTTGCTCGTTACGGGTATTTTGAGAGGGCTGTCAAGGCAGGAGCCAACGGTTATTTGTTGAAAGATAGCCCAAGCGAGGAACTCGCTACCTCGATTCGGAGCGTTATGGCTGGCAGACGAATTTATGCCTCAGAGCTAGTAGATGAGACTTATCATGAAGAAAATCCTTTGACCGAGCGGGAAAAGGAAGTCTTGAACCTGATCGCTGATGGGAAAAACACGAAGGAAATCGCTGATCACATGTATATTACAAGAGGTACTGTTCGCAACTACATTTCCGTTATTCTCGATAAGCTCAATGTCAGTAACCGAATTGAGGCTATTATGCGTTTCAAAGAGAAGGGCTGGTTCAAATAGTTTATTTAGTTAACGTGCCAGGGTATAATCACCTCATGCGGTGACGTACTTGTTGAGGCCGGTCACCGTGAGGGATCGGTAAATTTAGGCGGAAACACGTGAGCGACAGCTTTCGTCCTTTTTGAGGACGAGGGCTTTTTTTTGTTTTCACAAATTTTGAATTAGGAGGAACTGGATCATGAGCATATTTATTGGAGGAGCATGGCCTTAGGCTAACGGATCACTTCACTTAGGACGGGTAGCGAGTTTACTTCCAGGAGACGTGATTGCGCGGTATTTTCGGCTAAAGGTAGAAGAGGTACTATATGACCACTTGGGCATATGTTGAGTGTCCCGCTGGAAGAGCGCTAAACCAAGTTGAAGTATTGTTCCAACGGATTGATGTAAGCAAAGCATTTTGATTGATTATATAAGCATGCAAAATAAAGCCCATCTGCTGTGGATCTGCTGGGCTTTATTTTTATACTCGCTTATTATTTACTCTGATGTTTTCTTCATTACTAGGCTTAATAGCGAATAAAGCAAGAAGCGCAGCAACAACACATGTACCCGAGATGCTGTAAAACATAAGTTGTGATGACATCTTCATAAGGACTGAAGCCAGTGGAGGGCCTAACGCAACGCCAATGAATCTCATCGAACTATAGATAGAAGTTATTGTGCCTCGTTCTGCTTTATCAATCCCTTCCGTTATCAGGGCATCTAAGCAGGGAAGTGTGACACCAATGCCAATGCCGGCAATACTAACTAAAGTAATCAATACGTATAGAGATTGTACCATGCCAGAAATAACAAGTGCTGCAGTCACAATAGCTACGCCACTAAAAGTAATCCACTTCATTAACTTCTTGTTTTCACCAATTTTTTTGCCAGTTAGGAAAGACGCAAGACATAGCGCTGCCGAAGGGATGGCAATCACACAGCCTTTCCATATGCCTTTAATCTGATATTTGTCTTCAAGTGTGTCCGATAAATAAAACAATGTCCCAAAAATGACAAACATACAGATGCAACCAATGGCAAAAATTGCAGATAACCAACGACCATTCTTCGAAAATATTTGCTTAAGGTTTTGAAGAAAGTGACTAAATCTAACTATTACTTCTTTCTCATCTTTTTTCTTAGGGGATTTAACTAGAAAGGCAACTAATAGTGTAGATACCACACACAACACAGGGATGGTGAGAAAGGGGAGAAACCACACCACGAAAGCCAACACCGATCCTAGAATAGGACTCAGAACTTTGCCTAGCGTGTTGGCCGTTTCTACAATCCCCAGGCTTTTACTGACTTCACTTTCGTGTTGGTACATGTCACCGACAAGTGGCAGTACAATGGGGAAAGCTCCCGCCGCGCCTACTCCTTGTAACGCTCGTCCTAGCATAATGACTACATAAGGGTGTTCCAGCCACCATGCGCCTAAACCAGAAATCAAACCACCAATGCCAGTTATGAGTAAACTGGGGATAATAATGATCTTCCTGCCGAAGCGATCCGACAAATACCCCGCAATCGGTATAAGTAGGATAGCCACTGCTGAGTAAATCGTAATTAATAAGCTCACTTGGAATGAAGTTATTTGTAATTTGTTGCGAATAGATGGTAGGACGGGAATAAGCATAGAATTTCCCAACGTCATAATTAAGGGGATGGACGCAATAGAAAGTAGACTCCATTTATTTGTTTTCATAATCCAGTGCCTAAACCTAGCCATAAGAAATGCACGTTATCACCTCTTGCATTAATTTGCGCAATCATTATCGAATTAATCCCATTAATCCAGTTGGTATTTAATTAATAATGAATTGGATAAAGCGAAAGCACGAAGATCCCCAGAGCTGTTAGTTTGTGCGAATTATTAAGATATATCAACCAAGAAGATAAGGCAGGAAGGAATAGGCATGTACATCATCATGCATAATAAGGTTTAACAGAATATACATAACAAAATGAATATGAAATAAGTTAGGAGCCATAAAATGAAAACAATAGTAATACCGAGTTTATTTGTTTGTTTGAGTATTGCAACTGCCATGTCATTTCCAATTTACTATGCACTAAAAGGAAGATGAATCTAAAAATACTATCTTTTGTCGTAAAAAGAGACTACTGAAGGTTACGCTTCGGTAGTCTCTTTGCTGCAAAATCTGTCTGCAAAATAACAACAGAAATGGAAGCACATTTCGATTGAATCGATTCATACGTATTCCTGTGATCGCATTTTTATGGCTGTACCTACATTTGGTCCCGATGCTGCGTGGGTTCGCCAGTAGTTGGAAGACGAAGCCTGGTTAGCACTTCCTGCAGTTCAAGCAGGGCGAGTTCATTATATCGATTTCTCGTTGGCCAATTATAATCCAATCTGAGGCAACAAAGAAGCAAGATCATAAGTATCACTAATTTCAGAAAAAAAGCAGTAGCTGCAGGGTTAAAAGTATTTTATAGCGGCGTTATTATGCTTGCCCTTTTTCCAACGGTATACGGAGCTGATTGGCCTGAGAGAGGTTGGTGCTAATAATTTAGCACGGTAACTAGCGTTCATAGCTAAACGAAATTGGCAGCCAACCCAAGTGGATTGGTTGCCTTTTTTAAAAATGACAGTAAGATTTATTCTCAATTAGTTACATACTTGAATAGTTCGAAGGCTACAGTTAAGATTTCTAGTAAATGTTTTTCATGAAACTTTGCAAGCATCATGGATTCCTATGGAGTCAAACGAAGATTCACACGCACTCAGTAAGTCAAAGCCCAAATCGGACTAGAGTTAGAAGCAATCACGATTGCACAATTCAGGAAGCGTTCCGCGTTTCAGCCGCTACGGCGCGTTGCGCCCTGTCTGCTGGCAGCAGCAAGAACAAGACTGCTAGGAGAGAAGCCGTCAGGAAAACGGCCGAACCCACGAGCGAGACGGAGATCGCATGGGCAAAAGTCATATCTGAAGGAACTTCCTGCCGGTTCGTCGTCTCGAAGACGGCGATCAGGACTGCGAGTCCGAGCGACGCGCCAGTCTGATGAGCGACGTTGACGAGCCCTGACGCTGCTCCTGCATCCTTGGCTTCCACACCGGACAACCCTAGCGTCGTAAAAGGCTGAAAGATCATTCCAGCACCACCCCCCATGACGATCAAAGGGAAAAACAGTTGAGGAAGAAAACTCGAATCAGCCGAAATGAGGCTCAGCCAGCTTGTTCCAGTGATCGCGATTATCAACCCGGCGATTAATACTTTTGCATGACCGAATCGGGCTAAAAGCGTAGGCATGGCATACATCATCCCGAACTGAACGACCGTGAACGGCATGATCGCGAGTCCAGCCTGCAAAGAATTGAAATGAAGGACCTTTTGCAGAAACTGCGGAACGAAGAAAAAGATCGGATAATTTCCACACAAGAGCAACAGCCTACCCAAATAAGCTCCGGATCGTGTTCGGCTTGCGAACAGACGAAGTGGGGTAATTGGCTCTTTCGCCCGTGCTTCGACCCGTACGAAAGCCGCTAGCGAGACACCTCCGAGAGCAAGCGAACTCCATACTTCCGGCGCTTTCCATCCGACAGACGCGGCTTGAACGAACCCGAATGCCAGTGCCGTCATGCCGATCACCGACGTCATGGCTCCCATGATATCCAGTCGCCCCGCTTTCGTCTCCGTCTCCTGCATATACCGAGGCACCATAAGAAGCAGAGCGACGCCGATCGGTACGTTGAGGAACATCCCGGCGCGCCAAGATATTAGATCCGTCAACAATCCGCCAATGATTAGACCAACGCTGCCGCCGGCTCCCGATACGGCGCTGTAAACAGCAATCGCTTTCGTCCGTTCCCGGCCTTCCGAGAAGCTTACGGACAACAGGGCGAGTGCAGACGGAGTCGCCATCGCTGCGGCCAATCCTTGCAAAGCTCGTGCTGCAAGCAGAATCGAAGCGGACGGCGCCAAGCCGGCCAACATCGAGGCCAGCGAAAACAAGGCGATCCCCGCGGTGAATGTTTTTCTCCTTCCTAGGATGTCCCCCGCTCGAGCGCCTAACAACAAGAAGCCTCCGAACGCCAAAATATAAGCGTTTTGCACCCAAGTCAAAGCGGCCGTCGACAGATGGAGAGTACTGCCAATTTCCGGTAATGCGGTAACCAAGACTGAAGCGTCGAGCACCATCATTAGCTGACAGGCGACGATTATTGTCAAAATAATTCGTTTCGAATGTTCATTCAAGAGGATAACCTCCCTTTCGCGTTATAACGGTTATTATGACGCGATTCGGTATCGGGAAGTAGCTCATTCCTGCTAAAAAATTGATCAATACTGCAAAGAGGTAAAACATATTGTTGGATTAACAGGTTTGCGCTCTTATAGGAAATGCGTATAATAGGAGAGGATAGAAGGAATGGAGGAACGTTTCTATGCAGACGAAATTGGATCAATTATTGAATATAGTGGATTCCCTTTATCTTGCAGAGGGCCGTACGGAGACGTCAATACCCTTTTTTTCGCTAGTCCGACGCAACCGGCCGACGGAGATCATACCCGGCGTTCTAACTCCCTCTTTTTGCCTGATTCTACAAGGGGGCAAGAAGCTTCACCTCGGTCAAGACACGATCTATTATAGCGCAGGCGACTATTTAGTTTCGTTGATCGATATACCGGCCTCTGGACAAGTCATCGGCGCTTCGCGGCAATCGCCGTATATCGGCTTACGAATCGATATAACGGCGGAAGAGATTGCTTCTGTCATGTCAGATACCGGTATCACTGTGGAGCCACTCGACCGAAAGCTCGGCCCAGGAGCCTACGTAGGCAAATCCGATGAGCACTTGCTGCTCTTATTCATCCGGCTGTTGGAACTGCGAGTTAAGCCAGAGACGGAAATCCGCTTTCTGTCTTCGCTGATCAAGCGCGAGATGATTTTCCGCTTGCTTACGGGAGATTATGGGCACTTGTTTGTCCAACGGGTTTTCATGGACCAGCAGAATGAGGGGATCAGTAGAGCCATTGAATGGATAAAAGAGAATTACAACAGAACCTTTACAATCGAAGAGGTAGCGAGATCGTCCAAAATGAGTGTCTCAGGACTTCATCACAAATTCAAAGCTGTCACAACGATGGCTCCCCTGCAATATCAGAAGCAGCTTCGCCTTCAGGAAGCGAGACGCCTCATGCTGAACGGCTCCGTGAACGCGACATCCGCCGCGCTGGAGGTCGGATACGAGAGCCCGGCTCAATTCAGTCGTGAATACCGCCGGCTTTTCGGGCTCCCACCGCTTCAAGATATGAAAGCGTTCCACAGAAAACCAGTACCGGAAGCGTTCGAGACCAGCTAAAGCATTCAATTCCTCATTTTGAATTAATGTTTTGTCTATAGTGGCGTATTCTTTTTAAAATGTGTAAAATAATGTTATCTGAAAATGGAGGGGCTTTAATGACAATAGGATCCCAGGACGATATCGATGGTCTGAAGGCAATCGGCAAAATCGTTGCAATGACGATTAATGAAATGAAACGTCACACACGTGTTGGTATGACTACAAAGGAACTTGATGAAATCGGAGGTAGCTTTTTGAAAAGGCATGGGGCTGTGCCGGCACCGAAATCAACATACAATTTCCCAGGCAACACCTGTATAAGCATTAACCATGAAGTAGCCCACGGAATACCTGGAAATCGCATCATCCAACCTGGCGATTTAATAAATATTGACGTTTCGGCAGAATTGGGAGGTTATTATGCGGATGCGGGGCAGTCTTTTCCAATAACTCCAACCAATCCATCCTTATTGCGTTTATGTGAATACACACACAATACGATGATGAAAGTAATCTCTTCACTTAAGCATGGCGTTAAATTGAATGAAATCGGACGGATTATTCAAATCGAGGCTAAAAAAGGCGGCTATAACGTTATTAATAATTTGTGTAGTCACGGTATTGGAAAATCCTTGCATGAGGCTCCGACAGAGATTCTTCCTTTCTATAACAAACACGATAAACGTGTATTGAGAGAGGGTTTAGTCATTACGATTGAGCCTTTTTTATCAACGGGTGCGGATTATGTCGTTGAGCAGTCGGATGGGTGGACATTTAGTTTACCGGGCGGCGGCTTTGCGGCACAACATGAGCACACCATTATTATTACTAAGAATCAACCTATCATCGTGACGGTAGCTTAGGATAGCTGTACAAAAGTGGAGGACGCAGAACGTTTGTTCAATGATGATGATGTGTCAACGCGCTAGGACCAAATGGTCTAGCGCTTTTTTTGTTTCAGCAATTTAATTATAGTTTGGTAGAACATTTTTTCTATTTTGGAACTATTTGAGAGCACACGTCGTATGTATCATGCAGAGAAAATTCCGCTGTCGAAAGGAGGTGACCTAGACAATGAGTATTAATCTTGTAAAAGGTCAAAAAATAGACTTAACGAAAGGCACTACCGGCCTTTCTAAACTTGTAGTTGGTCTTGGATGGGATCCAGTGACAAGTGAATAAATCTGCTTATATCCGAGTAGTGAATGCTGCCAATAATCAAGAGTTGATTCGGTTTAATTTAACTGATAATTACGCAACGAGCTGAACGTTACCAATAAAATAATAAAACGGAGGTAATCATTCCATGCCAATCAATCTATCTAAAGGTCAGAAAGTAGATCTTACAAAAACAAATCCAGGGCTATCAAAAATATTTGTAGGTCTTGGTTGGGACACGAATAAATACGATGGTGGCGGCAATTTCGATCTTGATTGTTCTGTGTTTTGCACAAACGCTGCAGGTAAAGTTGATAATGAGAAAAACTTTGTTTTCTATAACAACAAGGAAAATGAAAATGGATCTGTTATACATAATGGTGACAACCGTACAGGTGACGGCGCTGGTGATGATGAACAAATAAATGTTAATTTATCGGCGGTTCCAGCAACGATCGAGAAAATTGCTTTTGCGATTACGATTCATGAAGCTGCAGCGCGTAATCAGAACTTTGGGCAAGTTTCCAATGCCTACGTTCGTATTGTTAATGAAGTGGATGGCCAAGAGCTAATCCGTTACGACTTGGGTGAAGATTTCTCCATTGAAACTGCTGTGGTCGTAGGTGAATTATATCGGAATTCAGGTGAGTGGAAGTTCTCGGCGGTAGGCAGTGGGTACAGAGAAGGCCTTGGCGGTTTAGCGAAGGATTACGGTTTAGCTTAGTAATATGGAATGATAGAAGCCCTCGCCTTATACGCGACGGCTTTTTGTTTTGTCTTAGTTTCAATTGAATATGGGCAATTTGCGTACCCTCCTACTAAGCTGTTTTTGAGTTTCTTGCCCGTACTCGGGAGTACATGGCTTTCAGAAGACCGTCAATTTGAGCCGTTGTTTGAAATCGCGATGCAAAAAGAACTTTATCAACTCCTATTCGAATGGTTATGTGCAGAGTCTGCCGTGGAGTGGAGTCGAAATCCCCAGAATCGCACCGCAGAAGGAATGGTACAAGATGTATTGGTGGTTGTGGCGGCGGGGCTGGCACCTGTGCTGTCATAATCAATCATACGGATTTAGCTTGGGGGCAACCTGGTTCGCCGAACCTTATTTTGGTTAAAGGGAATGGAGAGGCCTAACCCAAAGGAGATGTTTTTCATGCCAAACGTACAAAAAGTAGTATTAGAAGCAGCCGCGCTTAAAGTTGTGCAAGATAATGAAAACCCACCGTATTTATTTGACCTGGGTCCGGAGAAAGGGCGCGAAACAGTCGATGCTGTCCAATCAGGAGATATTGAGAAACTACCGGTCGACATTCAAGATATAGTAATCGAGGGAGGTTCGAGCGGTCAAGTATCGATTAGGCTGATGCGCCCGAAAAATGTAACGGCAAAGTTGCCGGTCATTCTTTACATTCACGGAGCCGGCTGGGTATTCGGCAACTCACATACCCATGATCGCCTCATCCGAGAGTTGGCGGTCGGTACAGAGGCGTGCGTTGTATTCCCGAACTACAGCCTTTCGCCGGAAGCCAAATATCCTACGGCCATCGAAGAAATTTACGCCGTCCTGCAATGGATTTCCGATAACGGTGAAGAAAACAGGTTCGATACGGATCGCCTCTATGTAGCTGGTGACAGCGTAGGCGGAAATATGACGGCAGCTATTACACTGATGGCGAAAAATCGCAAAGGTCCAAAGATTCATAAACAACTGCTCTTCTATCCTGTAACGAATTCGAGCCTGAATACGGAATCTTATAAGGAATTCGCAACTGGTTATTTCCTTCGGAAAGATGGTATGGCTTGGTTTTGGGAGCAGTATGTGGCGGAGCCGCGGGATAAGGAAGACATCTATGCAGCACCGCTGCGCGCGACCACAGATCAGCTTGCAGGACTCCCACAAGCACTCATTATTACGGCTGAAGCCGATGTCTTGCGCGATGAAGGCGAGGCATATGCCAATAAGCTTCGCGAAGCAGACGTTCACGTGACGGCTGTCCGTTTTCAAGGCATAATTCACGATTTCGTTATGCTTAACGCTTTGGCGGACACGGCTGCAGCTAGAGGTGCGATTATGCTTGCAAACGCGTGGTTAAAAGAATAATCAGAACGGTAGGAAGTATAGGCAACCTTTTTCCATATAAGATGTACAATGACCATTGGAAAAAGGGTGGAGTGAAGCTGCGGGAGTGCCTTGGGCTTACCGGCACTAAAGCCGGATGCGAGAATGGGGACTGCGGTGCATGCACCGTATTGGTTGATGGCGCGCCGATCAAATCCTGTTTTATGCTTGCTGTTGAAGCTCCTGGCCGCAAGGTCACAACGATTGAAGGCTTAGGTGGAGAGACGGCTGTGCAGCAAGCATTTATTCCAGCTACGAAGAGATCCGGGAAGCTGTCCAAGTTGCGAAGGCAAAAAGCAGGATGAAGGGTGACAGAAATAGTTAAATCAAACAAAAACCATCGCCATTATGAATGGCGATGGTTTTATTCAATAAAGGGTAGGAATCGGAGGACACGCTACAGTATCGATATACCTTGAATCTATGCCATCATATAACCAGAATGATCCTGTCCACCTAAAACCTGATGTTCCGAAGGACTCTACACGAATCGGAAAAAACCAGAAACTGTCGCCATTTTTTAACCATACATAGGTGTATTGATTAACGCAATCGATCATGTATGAGCCAGAGGACTTTGCCGGGGGATATGTGGGCGGCGGAGGCAGCTGTTGCAAACTCATTGTCCATTCCACTCCTTTAAAAGTAGGTGTTTATCATTCCTTATTCATGTTATGTAGGTGAGTAACCATTTGTCTGTGCGGCTGCCTAAGATTAAAGACGTTAATCTTTATGTTCAAATAAAAGTATGGGAATGTGAAACGGTATGTTACATTACTTTTAAGTAGTTATTTCGGGAATTATGTGTATCAAATTTGTTATGGAAACATGTATACGATAAAATTAATTCCAGATAAGGAGAAGCAAAATGAAAATTGCGAATGCTATTTTAATGAAAGAGATTAATTTAAATAACGTACGTCAAGCACTTAAACAAATCGAAACGGCTACCAAACCACAACTGTCCAAATTAACTAAACTCAGTGTGGTCACCGTTAATTCTCTTGTTAAAGAATTGCATGAACTAGGAGAAATATTTGAGGACGAAACGGTCCCTTCCAACGGTGGAAGACCGGCTTTAACCTATCGTTTTAATTATGATTTTAGTCTAGCACTTGTTATCAGTTTAAAAGAGAATCAAGGCAACGAACTAGTTACTGTTATGGTTGTTAACTTAGAAAATCGAATTATAGATAAAGAAGAACATATATTGCCACGGTTTGAACGCCAATTTCTTTACGAAAGTATTGAACATCTTATCAATCTGTATCCTTCCATTAAAGTGATTGGCGTTGGAATCCCAGGGCAAACAGTAAACGGAGAAGTGACGGTAACTAGTCATAGTGAATTAAAAGGAATCCGTTTAGCTGAAGAAATCGAATCGAAGTTTAATTTGCCAGTGTTGGTTGAAAATGATGTTAATGCAGCTGTCAGCGGTTTTTATGCGAACCATGAATTTTCTGATGATAGGTCGATCGTTGGCATTTACTTTCCTACAAAATATCCTCCAGGCATGGGAATTTATCTTAATGGCAGTTTAGTTAAAGGTAAGAGCGGAATGGCTGGAGAAATTAAATTCCTCCCAAACGATCAACAATGGAGTCAAATGAACAGTACACTATTTGTCCATTCCTTATGTCAGCTCATTCATACTGTGAATGCTATTCTCGCGCCAGACATGGTTGTCGTTTATGTAGATAGGGTAGACGTAAATTTCTGGAGAAACGAGTGGGAGAGGTATCAACAGGAACATATCATGCCGACCTATCCTGAAGTGATCCAACAAGACGCGTTCCAAGAGGATTTCGAATCTGGCATGCGATGGATCACACTAAAAGAGCTGGAACCGACCATTAATTTCAATTAAGAAAGTCCCCTGAGATTCCTTCGATTCCTTCAGGGGTTCTTTTTAATATATTGACAAAAAAATATGAATCGCACATACTAAATAAAGATTCTTTATAAAGTATAATTTTAAAGGGGGTGGTTATATGGCTACATGGTTTTTACTTATTATATATCTTGCTTTCGTCAGCCTCGGTCTTCCAGATTCATTGCTGGGATCAGCTTGGCCTGTCATGTGGCAAGACATAGGGACATCAATGGGGGCGGCGGGAATTGTGTCCATGACGATAGCCGCGGGGACCATTGTATCAAGTTTAGCTAGCGGTGCTATAGTTAAACGTCTGGGAACCGGAAAAGTAACTCTAATTAGTTGCTTATTAACAGCAGGGGCGTTACTCGGATTTTCAATTTCACCTTCCATGCTGTGGCTCATTATTTTTGCTATTCCCCTTGGACTTGGTGGTGGCTCTGTTGATGCAGCTTTAAATCATTATGTTGCTGAAAATTATAAAGCTCATCACATGAATTGGCTCCATTGTTTCTGGGGAGTTGGGGCTACAATGGGTCCAATTGTAATGTCAGGATATATAGGGGATAACGGCTTCTGGAGGGGAGGATATGTTGCGGTATCCATTGTTCAGTTTTCACTCGTTGTTATATTGTTTGTCACGCTTCCTCTTTGGAATCGTGTGGCTGCCAAACGTAAGGAAGAACGTTTACGAATGAGTGAAACTACCAATAAACCAGAACTTGAGCCGGTCGACTCATCCTTAACGAAGGTAAATATCCTACAAATCAAAGGTGTAAAACCTACTCTAATCGCTTTCCTATTTTATTGTGGCGTTGAAATGACCATAGGACTATGGGGGGCCAGTTATTTGGTTGGTCCATTGGAAATTTCCGCTGAGAGTGCGGCCCGCTGGATCTCCTTGTATTATGCAGGCATTACATTAGGAAGGTTGATAACCGGATTTATTGCCCTTGAGGTTAGTAATCGTGTGTTAATTAGATACGGACAGATCGTAACAATTGTCGGGGGAATATTTCTTCTACTTCCATTATCGGGTACATTTTCTTTAATTGGAATTATTCTTATAGGATTAGGCCTTGCTCCGATATATCCTGGACTTTTGCATGAAACTCCCGCTCGTTTCGGACGCGATAATTCAGCCAAATTAATGGGGTACCAAATGGCAGTCGCCTACACCGGAACAACATTCCTTCCCCCTATGTTTGGTCTTATTGCGTCACAAATTAGTTTATCTCTATTCCCAATTGTCGTCTTAGTATTTCTCGCCCTAATGTTGATAAGTGTGGAAACGGTGAATCGTATCTTAAATAAACAAGTGAAGGGGAATAACTTGTGAAAATCGCGCACATTGCTATGTATGTAAAAGATCTGGAGCTTAATAAACAATTTTTCATCAAATTCTTTAATGCCAAATCCAATGCAATGTACGTTAACGCTCAGACCGGGTTGAAAACGTATTTTTTAACCTTTGATGAAGGGGCTGATTTAGAGATTATGTCTAGGCCGAATATGACGGATGGATCTAAAGAGTTGACCAGGGCAGGATTCAGCCATATGGCATTTAGTGTTGGCAGCAAAGAAAAAGTTGACTTATTAACTAGGCAGCTAGCGGATGCCGGTTATGATATCTTAAGTGGCCCTCGTACTACGGGAGATGGTTATTACGAAAGTTGCGTATTAGGACCTGAAAATAATCAAATTGAAATTACTGTTTGAGTGCTGTATCTAAGTTCATTCAAAAATCGCTACTATATGCACTCATGAGACATCTGTGACCAAAGCAGATACGGGATCGGCCTGAATGTGTTCGCCACAGAGAACCTATTTAAAAATATGATCAATTTCGTTGATTTCTTTTTTTGTCAGGTGGACGTCTAATGTTTTTAAATTATCTAGCACTTGATCTGTTCTTTTTGCACCGGGAATGACAACATCAATTGAATCATGTGTTAAATACCAAGCAAGGACTACATGAGCAACTTCGGCATTTTTTTCATTTGCAATTTTACGGAGCTGCTCTACCTTTTCTAAATTTTCATTAAATTTACCGCCATGGAAGTGAGGCATATCTTTACGAAAATCATTGAATGTCATATCCGTATTGTATTTACCGGCCAGCAAGCCCGAAGCTAGTGGAAAGTATGGAATAAAAGAGATTTTATTCTCTGTCGTATAGGGAAAGAATTCTTGTTCCGCTTCACGCTGCAGCAAATTGTAGTTTCCCTGTAATACATCAACATAGTCATCCTTATTGGCTTCTTTCAATTGTTCGAGTGAAAAGTTAGAAACGCCAATTGCTCTAATTTTACCTTCGTCTTTAAGCTGGTTTAAGACTCCAACCGCCTCATCCTTTGGTGTATCCTGATCTGGAAAATGAATATAAAATAAATCAATGTAATCTGTTTGCATCCTTTTCAAACTATCTTCAACGGCTTGTTTTAAAAAATAAGGTGAATTATTCATGGCAAGATCATTGCCGACAAGTGTAAGGCCGGCTTTTGTTGCAAGGATGAGTTCATGACGCTTACCTGCTTCTTTTATCACTTCACCTACTAACTCCTCTGAACGTCCTATTCCATAAAAAAACGCTGTATCTAAAAAATTCACTCCATTGTTGATCGCAGTCCGCACCAAATCTTTGCCTACTTCTTCATTTAAATTAGGAAAAACATTATGCCCACCCACAGCGCTTGATCCAAGCCCGATTGGATTGACAACTAAATCTGTTTTACCAATTCGTGTTAGCTTCGTCATTCTCTTCAACTCCCTCTCATTTTACCCTACTTTTACCAGTATCCACATCATAATGCATTACGTTACGTAAGTTTCAAGCGCATAATAAAAAAATTTGATGGCGACCGAAAATGAAAAATAAAAAACGAAGCGAAGCACACGAAAAAATGTGCTAGCTTCGTTTTTTTGTCGAGTAACAAGAAAATAGATCGATAAGCATTGTCCCATTCACCGCATCTATGGCTATTGTGAAATATATTAATTACATGTATGCATCATTTTCGTACTATAGTGGAATTACGAAGAAATAAGCATTTTTACGGAATGGTACGCACTCAATCATCTATAGAAGTAGTTCGCTATCCGTAGATCTGTCTGAGAGGAGAGATTAAATATGATGCACTTTTATTTCTCAAATAAAGCTCATATTTTTTGGGATGATGTGATTGAAGCCGTTGTGATTCGTTGGAACTCCTTAGCACAGGAAGATGAGTTTCGCGTGCCTCTTAATAAACTCATTGAACTTGCAG